>JABGUO010000160.1 GCA_018646565.1 Opitutia bacterium
CGACGAATCGTTTCATAAGCAACCAAGGCTTCTGCAAAGCGTCCGAATTCCTTTGGCCCTTTTGAAAGATTAAAACCTTCATAGGTTAAGGAAACTTCATTTCCGAAATCCTTAATTGCCTGGTTATAAGCCTCTGGAACTTTATCAAGGAAAGTATTATAAGCCTTTTCAATTTCCTTAAGCACATTAAGGCTTGGTTCCTCTATATTAGGATATTGCTGAGCACGAAAAAAAGTTATTTTTGTTTCAACCAAAGGTAATCTGCTTCTCTCTTTCTCAAAATGACCAAGGATAAATTCGCTAACTAAAACTGGAACATCTTGTGGTTCAACCTCAAAGTCCCGAGCAGAAGCATTAATATCTGACAACAACTCACTCCAAAAGCCAAATTTGATGGATAAATTTTCACGCTCTTTTATCAAAAATTCTGCGTTACTGAATCGCAAACTTTTATCTGTCCATTCCTTTTGCAGTTCCATCATTTCATTATCTAAATCTGATAGTTTCGACCCAAATTCTGGGCTTTTCGCAAAAAGATTCCATTTTGCACCTATTTTTTCGTCTTTTAATTTATAATAATCACTCGAACTTAATTTGATTTCCTCATCACCTTCATCAATTACATGAAGCGTTTGAGGATGTTCAGTAAGAAATTCCCAATTTATCAACCCATCGCCCTCAAATATCTTATTCGCTCCCTTTGACAAAATATCCCAAAACAAAAAGGCTGCACAAAACAAAACGAAGTAAGTCATCCCCCTGAACAGCCCAAACATCAAGTTTTCCTGTACTTTTTCTCGAGATAATTTGGGACTGAAAGGATTTACTTCCTTATTTTTATGATCACTCATAAGTTCAGTAACTTGTTTTGTATCGACCAGCAATAGCCTGTGATAAAAAGTTAACCAATAAAGCGATCAAAAATAAAGTTATGCCGACCATAAAAAGTGCTCGGTAATGAATACTGCCGAATTCCACTTCGCCCATTTCCTGAGCAATAATACCAGTCATGGTATGCACAGGTTGAGCGAAAACCCCGAACCCTGAGGTAAAGTCAGGTATAGCGATACGATTTCCTGCACAAAGAAGGACTACCATGGTCTCCCCGATGACCCGACCGAAACCCAAGAGAATAGCCGATATGATACCTGTGATTGCAGAGGGGAAAATCACTCGGGCACAAGTTTGCCAGCGGGTGGCGCCCAGCGAGAGAGATGCATCTCGCAGAGAACGAGGGACATTATTAAGTGCATCTTCCGCAAGAGTGAAAATAGTTGGCACTGTCATTAATGCCAGAAGGAACCCAGCCGTTAAAGAGTTCAACCGTTCGTCTGCAATAAAGCTGACCATTCCGCCGAGTACGGCGATCCCAAAAAAACCAATTAATACCGATGGGACGGCTGAAATAAATTCAATGCATGGTTTAATGAATGATTGCTCTCGTGTGGTCGCAACTTGGTTTACATAAATGGCGGAACCTACACCAAAAGGAATAGCCAAGGCTAGGGCGATCAGACTGACCAAGAGTGATCCAGAAAGTAAAGGTAGGACTCCATACCAGTCATGCCTTGCACTGTTGGTGACCCAGTCTTTACCCAAAAGGAATCCGCTAAATGCGCGGTGGAGGGGGTATTCTTGGTTCGGGTCCCAATTAGTAAGTCTTTCTTTATAAAGTTGGACATTCGCAAGGTATTCGCTGAGTGCGTTTTTTGCTTTTTTAAAATCTGCCCTGGATTTGGAAAGTAGAAAGGATGGCTTGTAGTCAGTGAGAATAGATGAAAATTGATTTTCCTGCTTAGTCAAAATGGCAGGGTATACGGAGATAGCGGATTCCTGAATGATAGAAGTCAGGTTATTAATCTCTCTAGCTTTGTGAGTGCCTGATTCAGTTCCAACCAGTGGATTGATTCTCTTGGCCAAGTCTTCTCTTAAGTGACGTATAAAATAGTTTTGCCACCTAGTCAGTTCCCCGTGTGTAAAAAACTGACGGTTACTTAAATCCTCAACAGATTCCGAAAAATCCTCAGCAGGTAAGCCACTCAAAATGGCTTCTTTTTTGATTTCTATTAGGTCGCTTTGTGTGAGAAGAAAGAGTTTGGTTTCGGCCGCCCATTTGACCATTTGTTTTTCGTATACGAGAAGCAGTTCCTTGGTGTTTTGGAATTCTCGGGTCAGTTCTAGTAATGCCTGAGTCTTAGGTTTAGCATTGGCTTTTTCGGTCGAATCCTGGGCGATGCTTTCCATAGATTCCACTTCCTGTGAAAGGATATTTTCAAGGTAACGGTAAAGCAGGGTTTGGTCGTCATGCTGTTTGGTGACCACAGTGGCATACTCCATACCTGACTTGCGGTACCTTTGGAGTTCATCGCGGTACTGCCCAAAAAATTCAATCCCTTCTTTGAAGAGGAAAAGAGTGATGAGCCCCAGAATGATAATTGAAGTAACTGCATTGCTGGCAAAAAATATTTTGATCCAGTGGTCTTTCCGCTGCGAGTAATTCATACAGATACTATTGCGTGGGTGCCGATAGAAACACCCTCATATAGAGGTACAGATGAATCTTTAAATGGAAGCTCATTAATCGATATCTTGAACCATACCATATTCGGTTGATTGTTATGTGACGGAAGTGCGCCAATTGTGTAACAAAGACGATTTTTGGCGTCTGGGCAGTTCGATTGAAAAAGTCGTACCTTCTCCTAGTTTACTTTTGGCAAAAACCTGCCCTCCATGCCCCTCTGCAACATGTTTAACAATGCTGAGCCCCAGTCCCGTTCCGCCTTTCTCTTTGGATCGCCCCTTATCTACTACATAAAATCGTTCGAATATTCGTTCTAAGTCCTTCGGGGGTATCCCGTTTCCGTCATCTCGTACCGAGCAGGTGATCGTCTTTTTATCTACTGAAATAATAGTAGAAACCTCAATCACCGTAAAGCTTATCGCGTATTTAAATGCGTTATCAATCAGGTTGCTTATGGCTATCGCCATTTTAATAGCATCAAACGGGAAGCCATCTTTTTCCTCCGTTAGTAAAAACCTTAGCTTCGATGATTCCATATAAGGCTTTTCCTTTATGTATAGATCGATTCCTCGAATTACCTCACAAAGTTTGTTATTAGTCGGTTGAAATGCTTCCTCAGCTCCTTCCAATTCTGAAAGGCTAAGCAAGTCATCGACGAGTGCCTGTAGACGGAGAGAATTTTTATGAATTTTAGAGATGAAGGAACTACGCTGGGAATCGGGGAGAGTAGGTGTTTCGACCAATGTTTCTGCAAAACCTTTAATAACGGTCACAGGAGTACGAAGTTCGTGAGATGCATTGGCGACAAAGTCCTTACGCAAGCGATCAGCCCTCTTAATCTCGGTTACTTCCCTAAATAATAAAAGGTAAACATCGTTTGATTCAGTGCGAAACGATGAGAGGAGGGCGATGGCAACCTCAAAGTCTTTGATTGTACCATTTCTACGAAAGGTAAATTCTGCTTTTCCTGGGGGTAATCCCCTTCCTAACTGATCAATTAAGTCTAAAATTTCAAAAGAATCAATAAAAGCCTCAAGGCGGCGGCCTTCCATCCTTTGGTCAAGAGAGAAATTTTTCATGGTGCTGTAATTGACGAAAGTGATGATGTGGTCGCGGTCTAAGATCATCGCTCCATCAAGCATTCCCCCAAGGATTTCATTGAAAGTATGGGTCGTGCGATCGCTTTGTAGTTCTAGTTTGTTGATACGGTTGGCATTTTCATCCAAAGCCTTTTGGCAAAGTTCGATCGGGTATTCTTTACTCAGGAAGATCGATCGTTCCAAAAGAAGTGAGTTTCCCTCACGAATCGAGGTTGAGATATCGAGCAGTAGTTTTCGACCATGCCGGTTTTGGGTCCAAAAGAACAAAGCCAGTGCTCCTACAATCAGGAATAAAAGTTCAAGCATGGTTCGATGATTATCAATTGATCACTAGCTTGTAGCCAACTCCACGCACAGTTTTAACCATATCCCCTTTCGGGCCAAGCTTGCTCCGTAACCGACCTACATGATTATCGACAGTGCGTGTCTCGATATCTGTATCATAGTTCCATACATTAACCAAAAGATTTTCACGACTCTGTACTCGACCCATTCTTTCCATCATTAAATGAAGGAGACGAAATTCAGTGTGAGTAAGATCAATCAATTTTTCATCTATAAACACCTCATGACTTTCAGGATCGAGTACGATTCCACCCCCCTCAAGCTTACCTGATATGGCTAATTTTTTCTTGAGAGTACGGGTAAGAATTGCTTTGCTCCGGGCAATCAATTCACGGTTATCAAAAGGCTTGGTTAAGTAGTCATCGGCACCGCGTTCGAACCCTTTTACCCGTTCATCTGCATCACTTCGTGCTGTAAGGAATAAGATCGGAACATCCTTGAGCTGTGAGTCTACTTTGAACATGCTACACAAACGCAACCCGTCCAATTCTGGCATCATTACATCTAAAATTATCAAATCAGGTTCAAAATCACGAGCAACTCCAATCGCTTCCAAGGGATTTGAAAGTTCACTTGTCCGGAAGCCCTCCTTTTGCAATTGAAAAACGATCAATTCGCATAGATCTGGCTCATCGTCGATTACAAGAATCGAATGTTTCGATGAGATAAAAATTGGTAATTCAGTCATAAGATTATCTTGTGGTGATTTAGCGAGAAATTTCTTCTACTATATACCTTCTATGTAACAACTTTGCGCCAAGCATCGAAAATTCGTGTTATTTTTCATTTACGGGTAAAGTTCCTCGCCTCCACCAAAAAAACCTAAGCTTACATTAAAAGAGGCCACCCCCAAAGAGATGGCCTCTCGTTTAAAACAAACTAACTTGGATCACATTACTTGACAGGAACAAATCCTGTACTCGCTACGATCTTTTGACCAGGTGCGGTCAAGGCGAAATCCAAGAACTTCTTAGCCGCTCCAGTAGGAGCTCCATTGGTAAAACAGTTTAATCCACGGGACAATTTGTAAGTACCATCATTGGCTGTGATAGCGGAAGGAAGCACTCCATCAATAGCAATCATTTTGATACCCTTTGCTCCAACATAGGCCAAGCCAACATAACCGATTCCGTTTGGATTGTTAGCGACTTCTGTTGCAATTTGTTCATTGCCAGCCATCTTTTGAGTGGCAGAACCATAATCACGACCAGCCATTGCAAACTTTTGAAAGAATGCATATGTGCCTGAGGAAGTATTTCGGGTATATCCAGAAATACTTCCACTCTTTCCGCCCACGGCACTCCAATTAGTAATATCACTTGTAAAAATTCGCTCCACATCCTTAATGGATAACCGGGAAAGCGGGTTAGACTCGTTAACGATAACTGCAACTGCATCATTCGCTACCACTGTCTTGACGAGGCGAACACCATTGGCTCCCGCCGTTGCTTTTTCTTTTCCTTTAAGTTCGCGGCTAGACATTCCAATGTGAGCCGTGCCATCAATAATAGCGGCAATACCAGTGGATGAACCCTCTGCTGCAATTTCAAACTTTGAACCGGGATTTTTATTTTCATAAGCCTCAGCAATTTTTGGGATCATTTTTGCACCCAATGTATCAGAACCTTTTATTACTAATTTGTGTTGGGCGTTAATAAGAATTGAAAATGAAAAGAAGAGAGTGACTAGAATTTTTTTATTTAGTGATTTCATTGAATTTTACGATTTTGTTTTCTTTGATGATTATAATAGTTGA
>JABGUO010000161.1 GCA_018646565.1 Opitutia bacterium
GGAGTACGGGGGGGTGTTTCCTCAGGTCAACCTAGCAGATGCAAAAAAAATATCGCAAAGCGAGGACTTTCCCCATGCCTTGGTTTCCTATGCCTCCAAAGTTGTTGAGTCTGGATACCCTAAGCGAATCGTTGCGAACTACGTGGATAAACCTGCGGAGTGGGTAAAGCGGGATAAGGAATTATATAGTTCTTACAAAAAAGGGCGCGATTTGTATGGCAATAGTTGCGGGGCTTGCCACCAAGCTCATGGAAAGGGCTTAGCTAACATGGCACCGACACTGGCTAAAAGCGACTGGGTTAATGGTTCTTTGTCACGTTTGATTGGAGTGGTTGTTCATGGTTTGTCCGGTCCCATCAAGGTAAATGGAAAGCTCGCCGAAAATATACCTCCCATCATGCCACCGCATGGATATATGAAAGATGAGGAACTTGCTGTTGTCTTAACTTATGTTAAAAATGCTTGGGGTAATCGGTCAGGTTCGGTGAGTGCTCAAGAAATTGCTAGCTATCGCCTAAGCACTAAGCGTTTACTGCCATGGACTGAGGAGGAACTCTCCGATCTCAAGTAAAAAAAAACGCCAGGACTTATGCCCCGGCGTTTTTAGTGAAGAAATGGTTTTTTAATTACTTTACCGTCATGATTCCACGCATCATTGCGAAGTGACCGGGGAAACTACAAAGATATTGATATACACCTGCTTTAGGGGCAGTGAAAGTAATTGTATCACTCTCGTCGGGACCCAGAAGTTTAGTAGCGGCCAGGACATCTTCTTTGCTTGCTTCAGGAATAGGGTTGGTTGCGCTTGCACCCATGCCCATAATTTTCTGACCAAATTTTAAAGCACTAATACCTTCCTTTAAGATTACAAGGTTATGACCCATGGCTATCTTAGGCATCTTTCCGATGTTTTTGAATTCAAGGTCCACTTTTTCTCCGGCTGAAACGGTGAATTCTTTAAGATCAAACTGCATAAAGTCGTTACCAGTAACGGTAATCTTTTGATCGGCGTGAAGAAAAGCTCCGGATAGGCCAAGAGCTATTAAAGCAGAGAGTATTTTCATGTTTATTATACTATCGGATCCGTGCTTGTGCCCAAGGATAATTCTCTAATTAAAGGCAAAAATGGTTTATGAATGACTTGAAGTTTTTAACTATCTTTTCTTTTTGCGAGGAGCCATACGCCCATCAGGCCTAAGCAGTGGAAGTGTTGCAGGCTCCTGCTCGAGGAGGTCGGAGGTAGGCAGTACCACGATTTCGGGATTGTCCGGACGGTTCAAATTTTCATTGAGCTTTTTGAGAGAAATGGAGTCGGAAGGCACGCCCCCTGGGGGCACTTTCACCTGTGCGACCCAGGCAATGGTATTAAGAATGAGTGTACGGTAGTCATCTATCGCCCAGTTCCGGTGGTAGTGCCCACCGACAAACCCGGCCCCGCGGGCTCCCTCCTTGGGGTCTTTGCACCAGAGCAGTGCCTGAGGAGTTCCCAGTAATTCTTCCGCCTGACGGTTCCAAAACTTGCTGCTGCCATAGCGTATTACATTTTGCTTGGTTGGAATGGCGGTAGCCAACGGGTAGCAATGGTTGCAGGATTTATCCAAGTTTAGGTTGTAATAAAATTCATCGTAGGCACGGATGGGCTTGGAAAGGCCACGGGACACGGGATGCCCGGCCTTGGGGGTCATTTCCGCGATCCAGCTTGGATTGACGGAAAATTCGTCGTCGTAAAATCCGCCAATCCACTGGTTGTAGTATTTTTCGCCCACTTCCTTGGTCGGGTGCACCCCATAGTGCATGAACATGATCCCCATGCCCCCGTTGACCTTTTGTTGGAGGAAGGCGTACTTCTCACCAAACTCTCCGCCTCCATCTGCATAGATGATGCAGGCATCGACTCCGTCAAAAATGGATTCATCTTTCGGCCAGCCATACCAATGGACTTTGGCCTCAATGGGCAGTCCACTCGCATTGAGGGCATCGGCCAGCAGAATCGATCCAGCCTTGTATTCATGAAACCCATGCCTGTGCTTGGTGTTTCCAGCGATAAATAATACAGACTTCTTGGCGAGGTTTTGTTTATCCTTCGGTAGTGCATCCCGAATGGCCAAAGCTACCGCAGTCGCCAACACCGTTGTGCCATCTTTGGTGTAATGTACATCGTTACCTGCTCTTTGATAGGAGGAACGATTATCTCCGATAGTCGCAAATAAGTCGTTTAAAGTTACCCCGTTCTTTTCCATAACTTCTTTTGCCAATTGGTTAAAGGATTGAGCGGTTTCGATTGAAACCAAAACCTTGGAGGACTTTTCTTTTTTGAAGCAGGGAGGTGTGGTGGATCCGAAGATCAGACGGGCTCCGGTCTTACGGAGTTTCTTTACAATTCTTTGCAGATTCTGGGCATAGGACTTGGGAGTGGCTTTTTGTTTTTGTCCCCAACCATACCAGTCCCATAGACCAAAATTAAAGTGGATAACATCCCACTTCTTCGACCCTAACCATTTATCAATTTCCTGATCCCCAAATGCTGACCATTTGCAGTTTGTGGGAGGACGGTGGACTTGGGCATCGCCCTTGAGAAGGGTTCGAACAGCCGGTGTGTAAGCAATGGATATTGAATCCCCAATGATTAGAACCTGGGGGAGTTCAGGATTGTGTGCGGGGTTAGCAAATGGGTGAACAAAAGGATCCTGTTGTTTTTTCGCTCCAACAAGGGGCAGGATAGCAAAAAATAAGCAGGCGAATTTTGCCACCAAGGAGAGGTTGTAACGCTTCATGGTTTTTAGGCTCCAGAAGGGGGAGTTGTTGTATTTTACTTAAGAACCTTGCGAGCCTTAAGATTATTGAGTCGGTGAGTAATGTCGATGATTCCGTCGACTACAGTTCGGTCGTAAGTTCGTCCATCGGTGGTGTCAACCCCGTGCCCTTTAACCAATTTTCGCAAAGGTTCGAGGGCAGCATCTTGATGATGGAAAAGTTCGATAAAAACATGTTCTAGTTTACCTGTTGATGCACATGCATTAAGGAGAGCGGCAATCCAGCCGTCATCCGTTGAGAGGCAACCCCGGGTGGTTTTTGCAGATGCGTGGAAGATACCCAATGCATCGACTTTAGCCAGGTCTTTGATAACTGCCTCGTTCTCTGACATGGAAAGGTCGGAGTCTCCACAATGAGCCGCATCGATCATGACCTTGAAGAATTTTTTTCGTATCTTTTTGTTGATCGCTATGACTACTTCAGCAGCTTTGTCTGCATTGGTAAAATTTTGAAACTCTCCGCCTCGTAAGAATTCAAGATGCCATGCCTGCACTGGACTTTTCTCTAACCCAGCTTCTTTGTAACAACGGGCATGAAGTTTGACTATCTGTTGAACCGCATTGGCATAGGCTTTTCCCTTCAGGGGTTTGCCTGAAAGCCATTCCTCATAGGAGGTGGAGGAGACATGTTTAACCCGATATTTCTTAGCAACGGCCAATCCGGAACAGAGCATCTCTACCACTGCATCCTCATCCTTAGGATTGATTGGATTTGCCCCGCCTACCATCATAATGAGATGAACTTCAAGTTTGAGGGCTTTCATTCCTTTGAACAAATCCTGTAGGTCTTTGGAGTCAGCACCCGGAAATAAGGGGACTTGTACACATTGGAGTTTGACCGGAGAAGATTTACAAATCGCCCGCATGCCTGAAACAACCTTAAGAATGCCGGACCGAGTGCGCGGAAGTTTGCCGTTGTCATCGGGCACAAGGGCTCCAACGAACTTTAAATGGGTGGGAACTACGCCAACGGCGACTTTGGATTTATTCACTACTGTCATGATAAGGTACTTTGGGGTTAGAAAAGAGTAGGCTGTTCAGAAGTTATAAAATCAGATTCATTGAAAATAATGCAACAGGGGCAAGGATAAAGCGGATCAGGAAAAGGAGTAGTTTCAGTATTTATGAGGCACCTGCAGACTCCTCCGGAAGTTTGATTTGGGCGACCTGATAATTTGGGTCGTCTGGGAGTACGGTGATATCGACCATGCTTCCAGCCTTTCTCAAAAGCTCCTGGCAGTTTCGACTGATGTGTTGAACTTTTAGTTTCTTTCCTGCATTGAGGTAGCGTTCCCCTAATTTATGAAGGGCTTCAAGTCCAGAATGGTCCCAGACTCGGGAATCCTTCATATCGATAATTACACAATCAGGATCGTCTGCGGGATTAAAACCGAGGTTAAAATCGGTGACTGAACCAAAGAAAAGAGGGCCAGATAAATGATAAACTTTTACTCCATCCGTAAGAACTTCGGATTCACGATGAATGTGATGAGCCGATTTCCAGGCAAACCCAAGTGCCGAAACGATCACCCCACTAATTACGGCAAGGGCAAGGTTGTGGGTAACTACAGTTACTCCAGAAACTAAGATAAGAACGAAAGCATCGGTTTTAGGAATTTTCCTTAAAATTCGAAAACTCGACCACTCAAAAGTACCAATAACCACCATGAACATAACTCCTGTGAGGGCCGCCAAAGGAATTTTTTCTATTAGGGAACTGGCAAAAAGAATAAAGGCGAGTAGGAAAAGACCCGCCGAAATGCCTGAAAGCCGTCCGCGTCCTCCCGAGCGAATATTAATAATGCTCTGTCCAATCATGGCGCAACCACCCATACCGCCGAAGAAACCTGTGGCCACATTGGCAACTCCTTGCCCAAGGCATTCCCGGGTGCTATTGCCCCGGGTCTCGGTGAGTTCGTCAATTAGGGTGAGAGTCATTAGGGATTCGATTAATCCAACGGCCGCGAGGATGAATGAAAAAGGTGCGATAAAGACCAGGGTATCCCAATTTAGGGGAATGGAAAAGGAAACCAGGCTCGGTAATTCACCTCCGATGGAAGCCATATCGCGAACAACAAGCGTGTCCAAGTCTAGACCAATCACAACCAAGCTGACGGCACCAATAGCGGCGAGGGAGGACGGAAATTGAGTCGTAAGTTTTGGAAGTAAGAAAATAATTGCCATGGTTAGGGCGATCAATCCAATCATAAGTTGAAGATCGTTACCGACTAACCAGGAGGAACCTGGAGTGGTTGGGCTTTCAGTAAACATGGGGAACTGAGCTTCAAAAATCACGATGGCTAATCCATTGACAAACCCAAACATTACCGGCTGGGGAATAAGCCGGACAAACCTTCCCAGTTTTAAAACACCGCACCCGATTTGAATAACACCCATGAGAATGACCGCGGCAAACAAGTATTGAGTGCCCATTTCAGAACCCAGTCCGAGAGCCTCTCCGCGTTCATTACCCAAGAGGACAAGAGATACCATGATTACAGCAAGGGCACCAGTGGCTCCCGAGATCATGCCTGGTCTGCCACCCAAAATCGCCGTCAGTAGGCAGACCATAAAAGCGGCATACAATCCGATCAGTGGTGAAACCCCTGCAATAATGGCAAAGGCCACAGCTTCAGGGACCAAAGCAAGGGCAACGGTCAGACCGGACAGAAGATCGTCCTTTGCTTGAATACGATTCCCGAATTTTCGAAAGATTATTTGAAACACGATAATATAAATTTGAGGATTAAAAAAAGAACGGTTAAAAAGGTTGTAATAGTACCTGCGTTGAACATCTCGTAAAGATATCCGAGCCTAGAAGTTTTACATTCACCTATTGTATACGCTCAGATTGGCACAAGGGATTACCATAAACCAAACTGGCTTTTGCAACAAGGACATCTTACTGACTGATTTCCTAAAAAGTTCGACTTCGTGCGGGATGCGACCAACTTATTTGGACAATTATGATCAAAAAAATAATTACCCATCCTGGAGGTGCACACAAAGACGAGTTTTTAGCCTGTTGTGTACTCCTTGCAAGTGATTCAGCTACCATCCTCCGACAGGAAGCTACAGACGAGGAGTTGAACGATCCACTAGTTGTTGTTGTCGATGTCGGTCATCGCCATGAACCGCATCTGAATAATTTTGATCATCATCAATTTCCTCGAGATGCCGAACCTACCTGCTCACTCTCTTTGGTTCTTTCTAAATCGGGCATTTATGAAGATGCCCGTTCCTTTTGCCCATGGTTAGAGGTTGCTGAGTGGTTTGATTGTCGGGGGCCTAACGATACCGCTGAATGGTTGGGGTTAGACAGGGAAGTTGTGGGGAAATTAAATTCTCCAATCGACATCACCATACTCCAAGGATTTGCTAAGCAGACGGAGCATAATCCTGGTGAACCAATTTGGGAGGTTATGCGGATGATGGGTAAGGAACTGGTTGGATATATAACTGGATTACGGGGTCGAATTAACGAGGTCTCCAAGATCGAAGAGATTTGGAACCTCAATCACGGTGATGATGTATTTAAGGTAATTTTCGTCCCTCGAACCGATCCATCCATTGAAGAAGTATCTGGGGCATTGGGTTGGCGGGTCAAAGAACTTGGGTTCGAGGAGGAGGTTTATGTCATGGTCTATCCTGATGGACGTGGCCAAGGTTATGGAATGAAAAGATTCAACGATCGGGAGGAAGTCGATTTCTCAAGAATCGAAAAAGAATCGGATGTACGCTTTGCTCATGCCCGTGGATTTATCGCCAAGGTGGAAGCCGTTGGGATTGATCGTTTGAAAGAATTAATTATGAAATCAATCGTGTAGAAAAATTGAACTGATGAAATCTGCAAGCTTAGGGATCTTTTTTTTCTTCCTTGTTTTTAAGACTTGGGGAATGGAGGATTTGGATTTCGAATTATTTAAAGTCCATGAAAATTTTGCTGAAGCCTGTGCGGTAGGTGATTTAAATAAAGATGGTCAAATCGATGTAGTCTCAGGGAAATGGTATTATTTGAGTCCCAAGTGGGAACCTGTAGTTTTTCGCGAGTTAAATAGTTTTGGTAAGGATTATTTGCAGGATAATGGAGATCATTTGTTCGATATCGACGGGGATGGGTGGATTGATATTGTGTCAGGGCAGTTTACAGAGCGGGAAGTTTTGTGGTTTAAAAATCCAGGAGACTGGCCTTCTACAAGACAAGCTTTATGGGAAAGGAATATCCTTACTGATTCTGGTTCCAAAAAAAATGAGATTTCTTTTTTTCGCGATATGAATGGAGATGGCTACCCAGATTATATCGGAAATAGTTGGGTGGCAGACGAATCGATGAGAGTCAGTTTGTTTTCTAGGAACCCAGAAGGAGGAGTCGTTTCAAAATCTAGAACTATTCACCCCAAAGGCAATGGACACGGACAAGGCTTTGGCGATTTAAATGGAGATGGCCTGGAAGATATTATCTTTATGTACGGATGGTACCAGCGCCCATCTGGTAATCCTTTTGAGAAACATTGGAAATTGAGGAAGGATTTTACATTACCTCGTGCAAGTTGCCCGATTATAGTACGCGATTTAAACGAGGACGGCAGGCAAGATCTTTTGTGGGGGGATGGGCACGATTATGGATTGTATTGGTACGAACAATTGGAACCTGAAAAAGATGGGACAACTCGTTGGAAGCATCATTTAATAGACGATACCATCAGTCAGTTTCATGCCATTACCATGGGCGATCTTGATCGAGACGGCAGGGAGGAGATAATCACTGGAAAACGATATTTCGCACACAGTGGTAGAGATAAAGGTGCTAATGATCCAATTGTACTCGTTCGTTATGTCCATCAACTCTCTGGTGATGGATCGGTCAAGTTCGACCGACAAATTATCCACGAGGGCAAGGCGGGAACCGGTCTGCA
>JABGUO010000162.1 GCA_018646565.1 Opitutia bacterium
GCACAGCCAAAAAGAAAAACCAAACACAAAACTAATCGTGCAATTACTTGCATGAATATTTAATCCACTAAATAGGGTTACTATCGAGGAAAAAATTCGTAATGATCAGCCTGTTTACCATCAAGCAGGATAACCTCGTAATCCATTTTTTCTTTTCCAAATAAAACCCGCATCACGTGATGATCGCTTCCTGTCATTCCTGGTGACTGAAGGTACCACCTGTCCGACTTGGGAATCCTTTGGGGCACTCCTAGTCCCCCTTCCCCGACGTATACAATACCAGTTGGATCCTTCTTTTCATTACGAATGGGAACGGTTCGTTTAATCACATGACCATCGGATTCAATAGCGAGATCGAGATTAAATTTTTCAAACAAGGGTACCCAGAACTTCTTTGCTTTACCCGGACTTTTTACCGCGGGCCAAACTGGCCGGTGGTACTCGGCTAAAAGCCAGCGGACCTTAGGGCGTAAATCAAAAAGAGTTTTTGCCAACCATGCCTGCTGGTCTCCTCCTGCACTTATCTCACTGTTCAAGGTGACAAGTGCGACCTTGGGAGAAATCATGGTGTGGAAATAATTTTTACCGGAGCCTCCAGGGGTATCGAAAATTTCGTCGTACAGAGGTCCACCATCATGGTTTCCCCGAGTAGGAATAATGGGCAAAACCTTGCCGGACTTGGTAACGGTAAGTTCGTGCTGACTCAGCCAGGTTGACCACTGGCTCCAGCTTCTACCACTTACGATGTAGTCACCTCCATGAGCAAAAGCAATCAACTGGTCGTCCTTTTCAGACAAGTCCGCCATCAGCAAATTGACTTGGGCACGCGCGTCGATTCCAGTTCGAGAATCCCCACCAAAAAGAAGTCTGAATTCTCTATCATCCGAAGGGGCAGTCGTGAAATGTAAAACCGGGGATTTCTTGCCATCCGACTCGACCTCGAAGTGATAAGTCGTGGATGGCTTCAATCCACTGATCCGGGCGTGGTGATAGTATTCTCCCTTGGCCCCTGAGTATGCTCCACTTCGTTGGGCTTCCAGAATCTTCCCAACCTCATTGAGTTTTCCCTCCGAACGAATTCCATAACGCACCTTGTGTCCGCTCCCCTTCTTCGCAGTAGTCCAGGAAATCGTAGCCTTGGTAGAGGGTTCCTTTGTCCAGATCACACGCCACTGGGAAGGGCCGTCGCCCTTGACTGGCGCCAAATCTTCCATCCTCGTTTCCACATATTTCCGATCGAGCCATGGAGTTTCCGAAAAAACCTTGATAGAGACCAAGGGCGTTAAAAAAAGAAGTAATTGAGTCAGTATTTTTATTTTCATTAAGATATTTTTTTGGATTCCATAGAATTCCAATGGAACCATAAAAAGAGTGGAATACCCCCATTGCAAATCCTTAATGCCAAGTCATGCCAATGCTCCCAACCATAAGCTGTCATTCGGCTCGTGGCGGTAACAAATCCCCAAACTGCCATCCATAAGGCAATCGTCTTGATTCTTTTTCCAGGCAGAAGGAGGAGAGCGACAAGAATGAAGTCCTGAATGGCAATAATGGGCAAAGCTGATTCCGCAATAGCCTGTCTCGATGCAGCGATAGTTAAAGCTTCCTCTAGGTCTTGGAAGGATACCGCGGTAAAAACGGGATCACCAAGAAACAAGTTCATCGTACCTATGATCAAATCAACAAAGGAAGGCTTAAGCCAAAGGGCACACAAGCCATGGCCCACGAAAGTTCCGGCGACTCCCCAGCGTAATAACCACTCCACCCGGCGTAGATTTCCTTTTTCAGGAAAGGCGGTCAGCAGGAGTAAGGCTAGCGGTGCGGCATAGCGCACTGCATGCCCCGCCGGATCGGTGGCATGAAAAGGGTTACCCGGATTGATAAGCCATGAAAAAATAGCAGTAAAAAATGGCCAAAGAGTGAGCAGACCAAGGCAGGCAAAATCGACTTTCCTTAGTACCGATGAGGTCTCAGGTCGAAGAAAACCAAGCACCAAAACTGCTCCGGAAGCGAGCAGAAGAAAAAACCATATTGTGTAATCCAGGTCGTAGACTAATTTTCCACCCATCGAACCAAGAAGGTAGGAATTGAGAGCCGAAGGAGCGGCCAACTTGGCGGCATAACCCAGGGACTGAATCACAATAAGGATCCTTAAAAACCAGATCAATTTTTGTTGCATAAAAGAACATATGGTGGAGATTTTTCTCTATTTTCGCAACTCCTTCCTAAGAAAAATGATTCTTTTCCAACAAGCCCCCGCACGAAGACGCAATACAGTAAGATCTTCTCTTCCAGTGCCAATGCATTGAGTTGTCCAATAATCGTAAGCCCCGGCGATTTTTCCGCAGTCCTCATTGCCATGGCAGAAGTCAAATTGTACAATTCAGATTGGTCATTATCGGGTAAACCCACTCCAATTTTATTCAGTGTGTCGACTATCGAAGACAGTTCTTCTACATAAATGGCAGAGCATTTTTGGACACATATCCCTTTAATCGTTTTACGCTTTTGTCTAGAAGAATTTTCGCCTTTCATTCATCCGTACTAATGACATCTCATTTTGCAGAAAAATAACTCTCCACGGGTACCTTATAAATGAACGACTAGTAATTTTTCTTGATTATCCGTCGAAATTATCAATGAATCAATTCCTTTCACCTTAATCCTTCACTCCTGTTTTATCATGGCCATACAAATCAAAAATAAATCTAAAGTTGAAATCGGTGTCGTACCCACACACCTTATGTTTGTGGGCGCACTCGCACCGGATGAATCCGGCAAACTCCCACGCACCAACTCAGGTGATTTAAAAATTGTATCGGGAATGCGCCTGCTCTGCCGTACTTCGCCGGTAAAACTAAATAATGTCCAAGTTACCCTCTTCCCAGGTACTGATGCCAAGGACTTGGACGATATGTTCAAAGGATTACGTGCCCTCAAACTTCAGGTTCATTTGATTATGATGGTCGGCGGTGCCAACCCACTTAATTCAAAGGATGAAGACGCGGTGGTGGACATGCTTAATTCAGGGCTGGCTGTTGCTAAAAAGTATAAAGTGAAACATGTA
>JABGUO010000163.1 GCA_018646565.1 Opitutia bacterium
CGAATCATTATTCCTCCCCAAAGTGTAAGAATTCTTGAGGTAAATAATACCTCTCCACTTTGACAAATACTTTAAGAGAGTAATTTTGCGTATACTTGATACAAGCCGATTACAACAAATCCAAAAAATGAAACCCACAAACATAAATCCCAAATTTTTGAGGGTCTTAATCTTGGGTCGCTTTTTTGGTACCGAAAATAGAGAACTGCGAAACCTATAAGAGGGAGTAAAATCGCCTGCATTGTCCCCGAAATTAAAACTAAAATTACTGGCTTAGGAAAAAATGCATAGCAGGAAACACAAATAATTGGTAAGAAAATGCCAAAAATCTTTAATGCCCATTTTTTTTGAGTGGAGCAGAGGGTCGCCAAACCTGATACTTTTATGAAATCGAGGCACAAACGGCATTGAGCAGCAATCGCGATAAAAAAAGTGGAAAAAAGTACTGCGATTGCTCCCGCGAGAAATATTATTCGTGCAGAAGAACCAAATACTGGTTCGTACATAGTAGATAAAGTTTGGATCATTTCTGAGCCCTCAGGGACTAGCCCAGTTCGGCCCAATATTGCTGCACCTAATAAATAAAATGCAATTGTACAAAATGTATACACTACCATTGCACCCCAGGAGTCCCAGTGCATCACATTAATCCATCCTTTTGCCCGCTTGACCCACTCATCCCCTTCTTCTTTAGGGCCCACATATTTACCGTATCCCTTTTCGATGCACCAGTAAGGATAAGCTAACAACTCTGCGGCACAGACTCCAATTATTCCAAACGTGGAGATGGCAGTAATGAGGGGATTGTTTCCGTCTTTAATTTCAGGGAAATTAAAAGAAAGACCCCGCATGAGTTCTTCTGGCTTCACTGCCCACGCTTCATAACTTTGCAGCGCCCATAAATTTATGATTGTTACCACAGTAAAACTGGCAACAAGCATTATTGAAAATTTTTCGATCAGGGAAAACTTACCATTCAATAAGAGAAAGATAGTAAATACAGTAATGAGTAACGCCCAATAAATATCATCCTTTGCTTTTGGTGGATTGCCTATTTGTTGTAACTTTTGTTCTAGACGAAGCACCCTTTCTCGGTTCCCTTCCTCTTTGGCAATTTCAAGTGAAATACTGGCGGATATAAAGTGATTCCTCTCCGCACCCTTTTCTGTGATCGGTAAACTTATCGCGAGTGCTTGTCCCACTCCTCCCACAATTCCTCCCTGTTGTGCCAATACTGCCAGAAACATCACAAACCAAAAAAGCAAAAACCAGTTCGCTTCAAAATTTCTTTTTCCCACACGACATCGAAATCGTGGTCCGGGAATTTCATTCACTGCTGCGAGAGAGGTTTTGCCATTTGTAATGGCATGTCTGCCAAGCTCAATTTGAGCGAAGACTTTTACTACGCATCCCAAGATGATGAGCCAAAGGAAATCAAATTGTGCTTCTGCTCCTGTTCGAGTGGTCGCAATTAACTCTCCTGAACCCACAATTGAGCCGGCAAGGATCATACCAGGGCCAATATTACGTAAAATTCCTTTTACAGTCTTGGGTGGTTTTCGTGTTTTATCTGAACTCATTTTGGATGTTTTATGAAATTACCTTTCAAGTAACCTGGTAAGGTTAACAGCTAATCTTGAGGAGTCCTCTTGACTCAAATCAGGGATATACATAATTGCCCGAGATTTTAATAAAACTGGCAAAGGCCATTACTAGGAAAAAAACTTTCGATACGAATCAATTGTAGTTTTTGCCGCAGTTAGAGGATCCGGCCAGGCAAAAGCTTCTGCAGATACACAGCCATCATAGCCAATTTCTTGCAGAGTTGTAGCAATTGGAGCCATATTGGTATGACCATTTCCAACCGGTTTTCGATTACTATCGGCAAAATGCACATGACCCAGATGTCTGGCCCCTTTTTGTAATGAATCAGAGATACTATCCTCCTCGATATTCATATGAAAAAGGTCGGCGAGAAGAGAGACTCCGTTTGTTGAGAGTTGGTCAATAAATTCACATGCATCTAGATACAAATTAAAGAGGTTTGTTTCGTAGCGATTTAGGGGTTCGTAAATTAAACTAACACCCTGGGTGTTTGCATGGTCGCCAAGTTCTTCCAAGGCGTCCGTTAAGTAGTTTAAGGCATCCTGTTTTGAAGTACTCTCACTATATGATCCCTGCATCGAGCCGATAATGGCCGGAGCATTGAACAGGGCCCCGAAATCGATCATTTCTCTTACAAAAGAGATCGCTTTAGCCCTGATATTTTGATCTGGATGGGTGAGGGTTAGTCCGTTCAGCACCTTACCGGCTCCCGTGCCTACTGCACCAAGCGCGAGACCTGTTTCATTTAGGAGGTTCCGAAGTTCATTCTTCTCCCCCGCTTGTGGACCATCCGTAAATAATTCGATCGCATCAAACCCTAACCTTGCGGACTCTTTAACGCTTTTTTCCAAACTGTCCCATAATATCCAAGGACCCCCCTTAAGTGAGGGAACAAGTGAAATTGTAATACAAGATTTCATTCGAGACATACTTGACTTTAATTACAGGTAAATAAAGAAAATTGTAAC
>JABGUO010000014.1 GCA_018646565.1 Opitutia bacterium
CGTTCAACGATGGATGGTGGCTGGTTGGCAGTTGCCGGAACGGGTGATGAGACCGGGCGATATGAAAAGACCGGACATATTTCTGGTCCTTCCGGACAATGGAAGATTTATTTAATTAAGGTCGACGAAAATGGGGAAATGGAATGGGAGGGGATTTACGGAGCGACAAATTCAGACTGGGCGGGAGAAGATGTCTGCGTTACCGCAGATGGAGGGGCATTGATTGCTAATGACTGTGGGTCTTTCGGGTTCACTAAAATTGCCCGCTTAGTCAAAAAAGAAAAATAAAAAAACATCTTCAATTTAATATCAACTTGCGTAAGAAAATATTTTACCCGACATTTACATTATCATCTGATTAAATTCACTTACTTATGAAAAATCTTCTCTTCCCCCTCCTCCTTTTCCCACTAGTTTTGTCCGCTGCCCTTCGTTTTGATGTGCAGTTGTTACATAAGGACAATATTGAATCCTGTGCGGTGGGGGATTTGGACAATGATGGTGACTTGGATATTGTTGCAGGAGAGCGCTACTATCTTAATCCAGATTGGGACCCCATTAAGTTTCGAAGTATTGAACCATTTGGAAAGGATTATATGCAGGATAACGGAGATTACATGCACGATGTGGATGGTGACGGAGATTTAGATGTGATTGCCGGCCAGTTTACACTTTCTTCGGTCCTGTGGTTTGAAAATCCTGGGAAAGAGGGCCTGATCACGGAGGATGCCTGGCAGAAGCATGAATTGGTGGAAACGGGATATAAACATAATGAAATGATATTTTTTAGGGATATGGACGGAGATGAAATCCCGGAGTATGTAGCCAATAGTTGGAATTCAAAAAACCCGATGGTTATCTGGAAATTTAAGGGTAAAAAAGCATCGAAGGGAATGAGTAAGCATGTGGTTTCTGAATCTGGAAACGGACATGGTCAAGGATTCGGTGATATTAATGGGGATGGACACGAGGATATTATTTTTATGCAGGGGTGGTACGAAAGACCGGCGAAGAATGCACTTGGACAGCCCTGGAAGTGGCGCAAGGATTTTACCCTGCCTCATGCCAGTTGTCCCATTCTTGTGAAGGATTTAAACGGGGACGGAAGAAATGATCTGATTTGGGGAGATGGTCATAATTATGGTCTTTATTGGCACGAGCAAATGGAACCGCGAAAGGATGGGACAACGGTTTGGAAACACCATTTGATTGACAAAAAAATCAGTCAGTTGCACGCCATTACCTGGGACGACCTAAACAAAGACGGTCAGCCAGAGATCATTACCGGTAAACGTTACTATGCTCACAGTGGAAAGGACCGGGGAGCCGAGGACGAGATCGTAATTGCCAGTTTTCAACCCCGGTTGAGCGACGATGGGAAAGTGAGTTTCAAAAAGGAGGTTTTACACACTGGATTGGCGGGTACCGGTCTGTATATCCATACACCTGATTTAGACGGGGACGGATGGAAGGAAATTGTGGTGCCGGGTAAATCTGGTACCCATATTCTTTGGAACAAAGGACCGGAGACGAAGAAAGTTAAGTAGGTTTTTTGTTTTGTAACTCTCCCAATTTGCCCGCTTCAATTTCCCATTCGTAATTTCGCTCTTTTAAACGGCGGGCAATTCGGGCTGCCTTTTCGTTCAGTGCTTTGCCTTTTTCTGGATCGTTGTAGGATTCGGGGTTCGCAAGTAATTCGTTCACTTCGGTCTGCTCCTCTTCAAGAGATAAAATTTCTTTTTCCAACCTGGCCACCCGCTGCTCCATCTTGTTTTTTTCCTGTCGTGCCTTTTTTTGAGACTCCGCATTGATCCGTCTTCTTTCCTTGGCACTGACTGCCTTGTTTTTTCCTGGACCCGCGGAATGCTCAGTTGGACGGGCATCCCTCAGTCCTTCTACCAGTCCCCCTTTTTCCGAAGCGGATCCTGACTTCCAAAGATAATAATCATAGTCTCCCGGGAAATCGGTACTTCTTCCCGATTCAATCCGAATCGTTCGTTTTGCAAGCGCACGGATAAAGTGAAGGTCATGACTAACAAAGATCAGTGTGCCGGTGTAGTCCTTCAGGGCTTGAATGACTGCATCGATACTGGGCATATCCAAATGAGTGGTGGGCTCGTCCAGAAGCATGAGGTTGGGAGGGGAGAGCAAAAGTTTAACTAAAGCGAGCCGGCTTTTTTCTCCCCCACTTAATACTTTTACTTTTTTAAAGACATCATCTCCACGGAAAAGAAAAGTGCCGAGCATTCCACGGACATCCTGTGTATGAACCTGACTTTTTACTTTTTCCATGGCTTCATCCAGTACGGAGTTTTCCAAATTTAAGAGATCTACCCGTTGTTGAGAAAAGTATCCCACACTAACTTGATGCCCTAATTCCCTTTCACCGGATTCGATCGGAACCTGCTCAGCAAGAATTTTGAGCAGGGTGGACTTGCCAGCTCCATTCGGCCCTACTAGTACAATCCTCTCCGTTTTTTCAACTTCGAGGTTCAGGTTTTCATAGACCACATGATCTCCGTAGGCCTGTTTTACTTCGGTTAGGGTAGCCACCCGTTGGCCACTTCTTTCGGGTTGGGGAAATCGAAAGGAAATAGTTTCTGCATCTGCTTCGGGTGCCGGAATTCTTTCCATCTTTTCGAGTTGCTTGATACGAGCCTGTGCCTGTGAGGCTTTAGATGCTTTCGCACGAAAGCGTCGGATGAAATCTTCATGGTGAGCAATCTCTCTCTGCTGGTTTCGATAGGCAGCAAGATGCTGGGCTTCCCGTTCCGCTCTTTGGGTAAGGAAACGATCATAGTTTCCCTGGTAACGATGGAGTTTACCATGTCCAATCTCTACAATTCCATCACAAATTCCGTTCAGAAAAGCCCGGTCATGAGAGATGGTAAGGATGGCCCCGGAGTACCTTTTGAGTTGGTTTTGAAACCAGCCCAAGGTTTCCAAATCGAGATGATTTGTTGGTTCGTCGAGCATTAAGAGGTCGGGTTCCATCACCAAAAGGCGGGCCAAGTGAGCCCGCATAATCCACCCTCCACTAAGAGTACGAGCGGTTTTTTCAAAATCTTCTTCCTGAAATGCAAGGCCGGAAAGAATTTTTTTGGCCCGTGCTTCGAGGGTAAACCCTTCCTGTTCACCAAATTCTTCAAGAGCCTGGATTCTGATTGGATCCTCGGGTTCAGGGTGGCATCTTATCGTTTTCTGAATTTTTGAAAGTACGGGAGAAATCGCAGTAGCTAGTTCAATAACGGTTTCCTCTTCGGTCGGGGCACTTTCCTGAGGTAAGTATCCAATCGTTCTGCCTTTTTCTCTTTCTACTTTTCCGCCATCTGCCTCCAAGGCACCGAGAATAATTGAAAACAGGGTGGTCTTGCCCGCTCCGTTGGGTCCGACTAGGCCGAGTTTTTCTCCTCGCTGTAAGCGCAGGGAAACCTGCGAAAAAAGGGTTTTCGGTCCGTAGGCTTTACTTAAGTTGGAAAGGATGATCATAAGTGAGAAGATCAGATTCTTTAATCCTCGGGTTTTGGCAAAGAAATAAGTTTAAATAGTATGAAAAACTCAATATTTATGATTGAGGTTGGAGTTGAAATCTAGATAAGTAAGATGATGAACAATTCAATAAACCGACGATCCTTTTTGGAATGCACTGGTAAAATCGCATTAGCGGGTTCTGCTTTTCCACTTTCCTTAACTGCCAAACCTCATGAAAAAATGAGGTTTACCCTGGGTCTTTCTCAATATTCTCTGCGTGCTTTACTGAAGGATGGCTCCCTGGATGCGCTTGATTTCCCCAAATTTACTGTCGATCAATTTGGGATCAAAGCGATTGATCTTTGGGAGGGCGGTCTGCCCAAGGATAAATTGGATGACTCCAAGTATTTGGCCAAGATGAGAAAAAAAGCGGAGCAGGCGGGCACCGATTTATTTCTTTTGATGTCGGGTGCGCTTGACGCCTTGCCCAAAAAACGGGTGGCCAGTTCTGCCAAAATAAGCGCTTCATTTGACCGTGCGGTTCAATTGGGTGCACCGATGGTCCGGGTTTTCCTGAAGGCTCCGGGAACCGATCCAGTAGCCGGTCTGCATGCAAGTGTGGAAGCACTCAAACCTTTGGCTGATGAGGCGGCCAAGAAGAACCTGACCATTGCAATTGAACCTGGTGCTTCCAGCCTTAGTCAAAAAGGAGCGTTTCTCGCGGAGGTAGCCACCAAGCTGAAACACCCCGCACTCAAACTAATGCCGGATTTCGGAAAGTTGAAGGAAAATGTTTACAAGGGTACAAAGGCCATGCTTCCCCATACCGTGACAGTATCCTGCAAAATGCACAGCTTTGACAAAAATGGAAATCAGCCCGATTTTGATTATCCACGTCTCATGAAAATGATTAAGCAGTCAGCATATAGAGGAATTCTCGCTATTGAATGGGAGGGCAGTGCTCTCGAGCCTGTTGCCGGAGTCAAGGCGTCTAAGAAACTGATCGAGAAGTCTCTGTCTTAGTTTAATATCACTTGCCTTGAATGGGGTGAGGATTAGTAATGGCATGTTTTTTAATCATAATTATGACCTTATCCAAACTCCTGATTCTTCTCGTTTCATGTCTTCTTACCTCACTTGTTGGTGAAGTAAAGTTTTCCACGAAATCTGATTATTATACGATCGGATTAAAAGATATCGGCACAATCACTGCCAGTGCGAGTGCCGTATTTTCTTCAGATGGAAAAAATTACCGGATGGGTACAAGAGATCTTTCGCTTCGTGGAGAAGTCAAGACTACAGAGGTGGTGACTCCTTTTGGTCGAGCTACTCAGACGGACAAACTTTATGGGAAAGATGGTTCTCCTTTCCAACTAACCTTACGCATAAAAGAATTGAATGACTTAAACGCCATTACAATTCAGGGTTTTTTGCATAACCGAAGCAAACATGATCTGAATCTTAATTCTTTGGAAATATTGGATGCTATGTCAGGCTCTGGTAAAGTACAGTTGGGAGATTCTTCTCATTGGTTGATCACTCCACTGATGCAACATAACCATGCTGAGACTTTGGCGGTGATGAATGGCGGTTGTAATGAAGTCGGACTCTTTGTGAATACGGTGAATAAAAAGAGTTTCTTGATCGGACCTGCCGGACCCGCGGATGCCCATTGCCGTGTGGAAGTCCGTGATCAGAAATTCAAGGCCTATGCTCAAATGGATCGGGTTTTGGTAAGCCCCGGGGAAACCCGCAGGAGTGAGGAGATTCTATTGATTGCAGAAGATTCGGAAACAAACACCGATATTTGGACCCGTTGGGTAGCTATCACGCACAAGGCACGAAATAACAAAGGACCGGTTTATGGCTGGGGTAGCTGGTACGATCGGACCACTAAAATTGATGAGGCTCATGTGATGGATGTGGTCGATACGATTGAAAAAAATCCCAACACTTTTGGAAAAGGAATTGTACAAATTGATGATGGGTATCAAATCATGGATGGTATTTGGAATGGAAATGCCAAGTTTCCATCGGGGATGGCCCGAGTTGCCCGTCGTGTTCGTCAGACCGGTATGATTCCCGGTGTTTGGTTTGCCCCATTAATGATCAACCCGGAACACCCATGGAAAAAAGCAAACCCAGAAGCCATTCAGTCCAATGCCAAGGGAATATCCAGTTTTATGAATCCCAATCCTTTTCATCCAGCTGGAGCCAATTGGATTAACCCGTCTCATCCGGAATCAAAGAAGTTTCTGCGCCAGGTAATCGAAACCGCTCGTGATAATGGATACGGGTACATCAAGATTGATTTTAATGGGATTGGAAGCCGCTATGTGGACCCCAAACTTACCCGTCTGCAGGCATTTCGTGAATTATATACTCTGTACCGCGATGCAGCTGGTGAGGATATGTATATTTTATCCTGCCTCGGACAGCCAACCCGTGGAGTGATTGGTTATGTCGATGCTGCCCGTGTCGGGCCGGATTCTCACCCAGCTCACTTTGCTCACTGTCTTGAATCAGTTTTACGTTTCCAAATCTTCAACCGGGTATGGTGGAATAATGATGCCGATGTTTCCTATCTTGATGTTAAATTACCCTCTCGTCGGGTGGGGGAAACCCCAGAGGGAATAGATATGTGGAGAACTTGGCATAATACGGTGGCACTCACTGGGGGCACCGCAATGATTTCCGAACCGGTCAATAAACCAGATGTCCAAGCGGTTTGGCGGAACTACGAAATTATGAGACCCAGTAGTCGGGAAAATTCCCGCCTGCTTACTCTCGGGAAATCGGATAAAAATACCATCTTTGGGTTTGCTGCGGATCGGACATGGGGAGATTTTGCGGTTTATAATCTATACAATTCCGATAAAAATAAATCCGCTGACATAATCCTCGATTTCGGGGAAGGGGGTATTCCTTCTGGAACCCGTTGTGCAGTCTATGACTTTTGGGAAAATAAAGTGGTAGGGTATGCGACCGATTCTTTCATTGGTAAGAATATTCCCAAGAATGGATCCCTGCTCCTTCGCTTTACCCCATTGATCGGGGATTCTCCACAACTGGTTGGGTCCAACCTACATCTATCGATTGGTGCCACGGAGATCGAGGAGGTTTATACGACTCCGAAATCCATAAAAATCATGCTCTCCAGTGCGGGGGCTCAGACGGGTGATTTGTTTTTTCATTCCACGAAAGCAATCGAGGCAGGTACCAGTAAAAACTGTTCGATCAGTTCCGTTCAAGGGCTCGGAGATAACCTTTGGAAAGTTTCTGTGAAGGGAAGAATTTGGAATACCCAACAGATTATCAATCTGAATATCAAATAAGAGATTTTTAAGGTATCTGATCTAGGATGATGAATACTTTATATTCTTGTTGGTACGGAATTCAATTTTTTTAAAAGTGGAAGTGGAGTGCTTTAATAATTTTTTAGTATTTTCTAAGATGGAAATTTATTGCTACCAAAACTTGACAATTCAATTATCCTAATATTTAAATTTTATATTTAATGTATAGTTGATATATCAAAACTCCTCCCTGTAAAAACAACTTTGCTTCGGTTATTATCATAAGGATATGAAAACAAAAACCTCACTGGCACGACGCAATTTTCTGCGCTCAAGCACGGCTTTGATCGCCCTGCCGTTTCTGGAGTCTTTCGGGTTTCGGCGTTTTGCCAGTGCGGCGACGCAATCCACCATTCCAAAACGAATGGTATTTTTGGGAATCGGATTTGGTGTGACCCAAGAGACTTGGTTACCGAAATTGGTTGATACTGGATCCGGCTATACCTTGCCCGAAGGTCTGGCACCTCTCAAAGAACATAAGGCTGACTTTTCAATCGTCCAAAATACCACCAATAAGCATTCTGCTGAAGCCCATTGGGGCAGTACCTATTGGCTCACCCGAGTGGTGGTTCAATTCGCTCCCTCATTTTTAATCTGGTTCAAAGTGAGACTTTTCTGACTAAAAAGTAGTATCCGTCATGCTACATATTGAACAAAATCCAGGGTTTCGGATTCCTTGCCCGAGAATGATTCCGCAGACCCTAATGAAACCATCCGGTCGCAGTATTTTTTCTCCTCGTATTATTTTGAGAAATACTTGGAGGTTATGAGACCTTTA
>JABGUO010000015.1 GCA_018646565.1 Opitutia bacterium
CTATAACATCTACCAACCCCGTCGGTCACAAGCACAACGTTAGGGCAATTCGTTCAATCTCAAACTTCTTCGAAAGTACCATCGGATGCCATTGCGGCTGTCAAAATGGAAAGAATAAAAATTATATCCAGATTGGAAAGGTGACTTGGTAAATAATGGCGAGGAGCAGGAGGTTGCCGACAATTTGTTTATAATCTCCAATGATAACATGGGTAATTGCGGCACCGAGCATGGTGAGCATGAGCAGGCATCCGGAGTATAGGAGGAAGGGAATGGTGGAGTCGGAAAGGAGAAGCGCGAGGAGCATACCCGTGCCACAGAGTACTTCAATCACGGCAATCGCGCGTACGGTGATAGGCTTGAAGTAATTGACCCAGAGCATACGCTTAGCGAGTATATCGATAGGTTGGAAGAATCGATAGGCTCCGCCCAATGCAAAGATTAAAAAAAGCAAGACTTGGAGTGATTCTTGCAAAGTGGGCATCGGGCAATTAGGCCGGGAGCAACAATTGCGTACACATGTAAGCAATGGCGATGCAGGCACAGAGAAGGGAAAAAGACGGAAGCATGCGTGGGACGTCACTTTTTAAGCGAACATGGGTGAGGAGGGCGGCAATCATGAGAACTGCAATTCCGAGGGCTCCGAGGCGCACGACTTCAAGGTTGTCGTTGAATAACATGATCGCGAAGGAGAATTTAAATATGCCGACCAGGTCGCGCAACCAGTTGGGTAATTTAAAGAGTTTAAATTCATCCTTTATGTTGTTGTAGCGTATGCCCCATACAAAAATGATGGAACCAAATACCAGGATGGAGAGGATTTCTAAAGCGAGTGGCATAGTAATAGTCATTCTTGGATCATCTAGTAAATTGGAGTTTCCGTAAATCGCAAAAGGGTTAAGTTAAAGAAACGACTTTAGAGAAAACTCTCCTACAGGAAATTTACCTTGAAAATCAAGACTGCATTCCTTATCTTCAATTCAAATGATCAAAAGATCTCTCAAAGATATCTTACATAAAAGAATCGATACAGTACCAGTTGTTGCCTTATTGGGTTCAAGGCAGGTAGGAAAAACAACAATGGCGAAGGGCTTAAGATTAAAGAAAAAGAACAGATATTTGGATTTGGAACTTCCTTCTGACCGAGCAAAATTAAACGATCCTGAACTCTATCTTTCGTCTTGCGAAAATGAATTAGTGATTTTGGATGAAGTACAAACCATGCCAGAATTATTTCCAGTGCTTCGGAGTTTAGTGGATCAAAGGAGACAAAAAGGAGAAAAAGCAGGTCATTTTTTACTTTTGGGTTCCGCTTCACCCGAGCTTCTACAAAAAAGTTCCGAGACTTTAGCGGGGAGAATTAGTTATCTGGAACTCAATCCGTTGAACCTGAAAGAGATCAAGAATAAAGAAAATGAAATCAATCAACTTTGGCTAAGAGGTGGATATCCAGATAGCTTTCTTGCCGAGGATCTTAGTATTTCTATTCAGTGGAGAAATGATTTTGTTACCAGTTATGTTGAACGGTTCATTCCAAATTTAGGGCTAACAAAATCAACACCGATTGAGTTACGAAGATTATGCTCGATGCTGGCCTACCAACACGGAGGAATTTTAAACTATGCAAGTTTAAGCAGATCTTTAGGAATTGATGCAAAAACTGTTCGAAAATATATCGAATTACTCGAAGGATTATATTTAACACGCACACTACATCCATGGGCAAAAAATGTGGGCAAAAGACTTGTAAAGGCGCCTAAGTTTTTTTGGCGAGACACGGGAATCCTACATGCACTTACCAACCTAAAATCAGTGGAAGATGTTTTGGGTAATCCATTGTGCGGTGCTTCATGGGAAGGGTTCTGCATTGAACAAATAATCACTAGTTTACCGGAACATGCTAAGTCTTTCCATTATCGGACCCATGCAGGTGCAGAACTTGATTTAATTATTGAACTACCGGGTAAAGATATTATTGCAGTTGAAATCAAAAGATCCCTTTCACCAAAAGTAACGCCTGCCATGATGGAAAGTTTTGAGACTACAGAAGCAAAGCGTGGATTTATTGTTACACCTAAAGGAGA
>JABGUO010000164.1 GCA_018646565.1 Opitutia bacterium
ATATACTCATTTTATTTCATCGGGAAAATGGAATGGAAACGATTGAAGGATTAAATGCTGAAACGGGTACAAGAAAATGGATTTATCGATATACAGTTGAGTATCGTGACCGATATGGTTATTCAAATGGACCACGCTCAAGCCCCATTATTAGCGGTGATTTTGTTTACGCACAAGGAGTGACCTCATGGCTCACCTGCCTGGAGTTGAAAACGGGGAAATTAAAGTGGAAGAGAGATTTAGCTAATGAGTTTGAAATACCGGATTATTTTTTCGGAAAAGGTTCTAACCCGATTCTATTTCAAGAATATCTGATTGTAAATGTAGGCGGAAGCAAAGAGCGTTGCGTGGTTGCATTCAATAAAAACAGTGGAGTAACGGAATGGATATGCAAAGATCCCTGGGGGGCGAGTTATTCATCACCGACCCTGTGCACAATTCATGGAAAAGAAGTTTGCCTCGTTCTCACTGGTGGAGAAAGTCGCCCTCCATCTGGAGGTCTGTTGGTGATCGATCCACTTAATGGGAAAAAACTGAATCGCTTCAGTTGGAGATCGACAAGATATGAATCTGCCAATGCCGTGCCCCCGATCCCATGCGGAGAAAATCGAGTTTTTCTGTCCGAATGCTATGAAAAAGGGGCAGTTCTATTAGAGTATGACTCTCAATTTAA
This sequence comes from Opitutia bacterium, assembly GCA_018646565.1. Classification (GTDB taxonomy): domain Bacteria; phylum Verrucomicrobiota; class Verrucomicrobiia; order Opitutales; family Seribacteraceae; genus Seribacter. Next base: position 674 of record JABGUO010000164.1, read on the forward strand.
CCCAACTATAATTTGGACAGACCCGGCGATTAATATTCATTGGATGACGCCAATTGCAAAGGGCTCCACTCTGTATGGTATTGCCGGCCGGCATCAACAGGGAGCAGAAGCATTTGCCCTCAATATTAAAGACGGAAAAATTCATTGGAAAGAGCCTATCACCTGGAAGCAGAATGTAAATAATCAGATGCTCAATCTAAGTTTATTCAGAGGTTCAATATTAAAACTTAATACCCATTTTATTGGTCTATCAGAACTGGGAAGTTTGGTTCAATTAAACTTAACAGCCAAAGGGTGGAAACTTAAAAATAAAGTACAATTGTTTTTTGCTCCGGGAACTTGGACACTGCCAGCATTAAGCAAGGGCCTACTGTATGTAATGCAAAACGAAACCGATCGGATGACAGGGAAAAAGCCAAGAATACTCTGCCTCGACCTCAGGTCATCATGAGCGAAGTAGTCTCAAATAGTAAAATCATTGAAGTTCAACCATTTGGAGGTTACGACCAAGCTTTATCCTATGGAGTCCCCAAAAGTTTAATCAACCGGATTCAAATTGGTTGCTTAGTTCGAATTTCGCTGGGAAGACGTAACACAATAGGCATTGTACTTTCCCTCTCACCGAAAGAGAGGCCGCCAGTAAATAAACTAAAGTTTATAACATCACTCGTACAGGAACAACCTGTCCTGAATGAAGAATTGATTCGATTGGCCCGATGGATGTGCACCTATTATGCATCTTCAATTGATCATGTCTTAGAGGGGATGATTCCGTCGGCAGTAAAAGAGGGAATGGGGGAAAAAAAGAAACGTTACATTCATGCTACAAAAGACAGCAAGACGGAACTCGTCCTTACAGAATTAAAAAATTCACCTCAGCAGAAAAAACTTTTTTCATACCTGGTCAAATGTGGAAAGGAAGTGGCACTGCATGAAACACTCAAAAATTTAGATGTGGGGATTTCGTCAGCCAATGCACTAATAAAGAAGAAACTGGCGACTGAAATCAATAAGGTCATTGAACGAGATGCCTATGAGGATGAATTCTCCGATTCAAATGATTTTGTTACTCAGGAATTCTCCCTTACTAAAGAACAGAAGAAAGCAACGGATGAAATCATTCTTGCTCTCCAAAAGAAGACTTTTCAACCCCACCTACTTCAGGGTGTAACAGGATCCGGCAAAACCGAGGTGTACTTCCAAGCAATGGAAAAAGTTTTATCGGATGGTGGGGGAGTTCTATTCCTCGTCCCTGAAGTTGCACTCGCCCCCCAAACAGTTTCCCGGTTGAGAGGGCGCTTTAATAAACAAAATGAAAGTGTTGTGGTTTGGCACAGTCACCTTTCAGCGGGAGAAAGATTGGACGCATGGAGTGCATTAACTTCAGGTCGCTCTCGCATTGTGGTAGGAGCACGTTCTGCAATATTTGCTCCCGTGCAGAATTTAAAACTTATCATTATTGATGAGGAACACGAACCCTCTTACAAGCAGGAAGAGAGCCCTCGCTATCATGGTCGAGACGTGGGTGTGTATCGAGCAATGCTCAATCAGGCGATGTGCTTACTTGGTTCCGCGACGCCCTCTTTAGAAACACTTCATAATGTAGCCAACAAGAAATATTCGAGAAGTATACTTTCTCAGAGGGTAGACGGAAGGGATCTCCCCCTCGTTCATCTCATCGATATGAGAAAAGAAGCACAAAGGGAAAAAAATATACCCATTCTTTCGCAACCCCTCGTGGAAGCATTACGACAAAGATATTATAACCGAGAACAGAGCATTTTATTTTTAAACAGAAGGGGATTTAATACTACCATGTTGTGTCCTGATTGTGGAAATGTGGAACAATGTAAAGATTGCAGTATTTCCATGACCTTCCACCGGACGGACGGACATTTAAGATGTCACATCTGCGGATACCGGAAGCCTGCACCTCGATTTTGTCCAAACTGTCGTTCGTTTGACATTATAAAAAAGGGACACGGCACACAAAGAATTGAAGATATTACTCAGTCTCTGTTACCTCGGAAGGCAGTAATTCGAAGAATTGATGCCGATATGATGTCCAAGAAAAACCTTTTCAGGCAAACACTAGATGAATTTCGAAAAGGAAAAATAGACATATTGGTCGGCACGCAAATGATTGCGAAAGGGCTTGATTTCCCCAATGTCACATTGGTTGGAGTAATTGACGCGGACCTACCCTTGCGAATGGAAGACTTTCGTGCATCCGAAAGAGCTTTCCAACTACTAACCCAAGTCTCGGGAAGAGCTGGGCGAGGGGATCGGGCAGGGGAGGTTTATGTACAAACCTATGCACCCCATGCACCTTCAATTCAATTTGCCCGCAAAGGGGATGTGGAAGGTTTTATAGTAGAAGAAATGGAAATGAGAGAGGAATTTCAGTACCCTCCATTCAGGCACTTAGTCCGACATATTTTTCGAGGAAGAAGTGAAGAAAAAACTTCATTTTATGCCGAGCAGTGGGCCAAGGTGCTAGAAAATAATCCAATTGAAAATGTCGATATTAAGGGACCTGCTCCCGCTCCTCTAGAAAAGATGAAGGGCTATTATCGCTACCATATTTTTTATCTCACAAATCATGTTCCTAAATTCCTTGCACAGTTTCGAAAGAGAAGAGAAAAATTCCCCCTCGATGTGGAGATACACGATATTCTAGATGTAGATGCATTCCAAATCAGTTAACCTGATGGAAAAGAAAATAGCTTATTGCTTAGAGGGATTAGAAACGCCAAGTAGTGCAACCGACCCAGCTGGGTGATTACGTGTCAAAAGTAAACCTGAGCCTGCCGGAACAAGGGCATTATTAAAAGGGGAGTTACCTGCACCAACCCTCCTCCAACCACCTGAGTTGATAAAAGCCTTTGGTGCAGAACTGTAACCGTAACCAGGGCTAGTGATTGTAATTGAATTAACTGATCCGCCTGACATGTAAGCGATGCCGGCAGCACCTTGCCCACCACCACCTAGAAAGACTACATATGCGGAGGAAGTGTATCCGTTCCCCCGAGATCCAGTTTTCCATGTCGCGCTTCCGGTGAAATCACAGTTTCCGCTTTTGCCTAATAGTTCAAAAGTATTCGGAGTTATATTCGCGATTTCAAAAAAACCATTGGCTGCGGAAGAAATCAAAAGACCTTGCCCAGACGGAACAGTAGTACCATCTTCGTCCACCTGTTGCTTTGGATTTCCATTATTGGTCTTGTGACCAAATGCACCTGATATAAATACGACAAAACCCCTTCTAAGAGAATGATTGGGCGAACTCACCACGATATTGCCTGAGTTCGGGTTAGTCATCGCAGTGATTTGCCCAGAAGACATCGAAATATCTTGAGGGGTAATTGAACCCGCCACACCGGTGCCCATTCTGGCAGTCAAGGTTGCTTGCTCCGTAATGCCCATATTCGTCCCATCATGCCAATAAGTGGTCCATACGCCATTATTTAGGATTCCTACATTGTCTGCAATCTCTTGATCTTCAGAAACAAGCCATTTTGCACTATCATTAGTATCGTTGGTTAGGTTTACAGAGGGAATAAGGTCAGAAAGCATCACATCCACACCGAAAGGATTATTGATTAAGGAACGCCTTCCACTTGCAGGGATCTGCATAAAGCTATCCCGCGTAATGACTAAACCATTTAATGTAATTTCAATTGGATTTGGGGAGCGACGGGAAACGATAAAGGATTCGTCCGGATAAATCAAAGTCCGGGAGGCATCAGCGGAGGATCCGTTGCTATCTCTCCACATAGTACCATCATGGTAATAAGCATGGTAGTCATAAATAGTTCCATTCTGCTCACTTGGAGGCTTAATTAAATAAATGTAATCAGCATCTGTAAAATTCCCTTCATTAAAAAAAGTGCTGTTATAACCAAAAAGGGAACCCAATGTCCAAGACTCAACAACCTCAACTTTTGAACCGATAGGGAAATCTGTACTTAAATTAGAACCAATCGAATTATCGAGTAACAGAGTGTCACCTGTATTAGAAAGAATCCGAAAAAACTTACCCTGCTTTGTACTATCTTTCTCGATACTCCTCAAGAAATGAATACCTCCCTCAATTTCAACACGAGGCGGAATGGTGTAGCCCTTTCCCGAATAGTTATTATCTATTGTGATCGTAGTAACAGAGCCCGAATTGATAGAAGAAGAAGCAAATGCAGGCTCATAGTTCACCCAAGATTGATTACCTTCAGAAGGGAGAGAAATGGACACTTGCGGGGCAACTAAATAACCCGCACCACCGTCAATCAAATCGATACGATCAATGGATTGATTCGAGTCTAAAAATACTTGGGCACGCGCTTTTTGACTGGCTAAGATTCCCGCTTTAAATGGCCATGCAAGAATAGAAGGGTCCAGCAAATCAGGAACACGATGAAAAATGATAGTGTCCCCACTTACCTGTTTAACCTGTCCTCGAAATACGACATTTCCTTTAATCCCGGGGGATACAATTTTGTAAGTGGGGGACTCAGGTGAACCTGCGGGAAGTGAAACTGATAACGCACCAATAGGGTTGCTTAATTCACCGGATTGACCGCAAAGAAAGGTCAATCCAGATAAACAAAGGATGGATTTCAATATTCTAGACAAATAACGAAATGGTGGACACATAACAAAAAAAGAAGTAAACCTCTTATAAGATGCTATTCTTTACTGGTTATTGCAAAGGGAATTTTTGATTTTAATGTTAAAAGTGCTAATCAACCAGATCTGTAC
>JABGUO010000165.1 GCA_018646565.1 Opitutia bacterium
ATTACTTTCAGATCTTGTATCTATTCCAAGCATCAATCCATCCCTCCTTCCAACCCAATCGAATTTAACGGGAGAGGAGAGGGTTGCTACTTTTCTTACAGATTATGCAAATAAATTAGGTATTGAAGTCCAAAGACAGGCAGTTTTACCGGGTCGTAACAATATTCTTCTTCGCTTAAAGCCCAAAGGGAAAATTAAGTCGCGGGTTATGTTAGCTCCACACATGGATGTGGTACCGGCAGAGGAAAACTCATTTAAACCCAAAATTAGAAAAGGGAAATTATATGGACGGGGGGCATGCGATACAAAAGGTTCAATGGCTGCCTTCTTTCAGGCGTTTTGCGATCTGGCAAGAAATGGCCCCTTACCGCTCAATACAGAAGTTATCTTTGTTGGCTTAGTCGATGAGGAATTCGGACAAGCAGGCTCTCGAAAACTGGCCAAGTCTGGGCCTCAAGCCGACCTCGCGATTGCGGGCGAACCCACAGAACTTAAAGTAGTGACTGCCCACAAGGGCAACTCTTGGCTACAAATTAAAACAACAGGCGTGGCTGCTCATGGTGCCACTCCGAAGAATGGCAAAAATGCGATCGAAGCCATGACCCCCATTCTAAAAACCCTATTTCATGATTATCCAAAAATATTAAGCAATCGAACCCACCCGCTACTCGGTTCTCCGACCCTTAATATCGGAAAAATTTCGGGGGGCAACCAACCCAATATTGTCGCCGAAAAATGCATCATTGATCTGGATAGACGAACGATTCCCGGAGAAAATGAGGATTCAATAAAAAAGGAACTCATGACTCTATTCCAGAAACAAAACCTACCCGCACCCGACTTCTCAAGCACTCGTTCTGTGCCATGCCCACCCTTGGATACAGACCCAAATCTTCCCTTCGTTCAAACTCTACTAAAAGCATCCAAAAAAAGAAAAACTCATGGAGTATCCTACTTTACGGATGCATCACCCATCGCAATGGGTGGAACTCCTGCAGTTGTTTTTGGTCCAGGTAATATTGCACAAGCACACGCAAGGGATGAATTTATAGATATTTCACAATTGGAAGAAGCCTACAAAATAATCGGTGTATTTTTAAAAAATATACCCTAATTTTTGTCTATACCCTGAGTTCTCGAATTTAGAAACTTCTTAAAACTTCAAAAAATGTTTTGATTTCAGATCAATTTATCATTCAAATTCAATACTATGATCAAATCATTTACTCTACTCTCTATTTTCCTATTTTTAAATTTACCTTCTTATGGAGAAGAATCGAACAATTGGAATATTCTTTTCGATGGGAAAAACTTAAACAATTTCCGTGGCTACAAAAAAGATAAACCTGGGAACGCATGGATCGTTGAAGACAAGGTCATCAAGTTAAAAAAAGAAAAAGGCAAAACCGGTGGAGACTTAATGACCAAAGAAAAATATCAATTTTTCGAACTTCAACTTGAATGGTGCCTCCCTAAGCCGGGAAATAGTGGGATTATTTTTCGGGTTGGAGAAACCAATGGCCCGGCTTACAAAACGGGGCCAGAGATGCAGATTTTTCATAAAATGAACCCTGGAGGTAAAACTGATACCGGATCCTGCTACGCATTGTATCCGCCCAAAGTCGCTAGTATGAACAAAATCGGCGAGTGGAATAAAGTTCGCCTCATTATAAAACCTGGAAACAAAGTCGAACATCACATGAACGGAAAACTCCTTTGCTCCTACACCATGGGAAGCAAGGACTGGCAAAATAGAGTCAATTCGAGTAAATTTAAAAATTGGGAACTATTTGGCACCGTGGAAAATGGGCACATATGTTTTCAGGATCATGGGAATGAAGTTTGGTTCCGTAGTGTTCGTATTAAATCCCTTAAATAGTCTTTTATTATGTACCGGATATTGATCGGTATATGGGGAATTGGCTGTTTAACGGTTCCACTTCTTTTCAGCTCAGAGTGGAGCTCTTTTCGGGGCGAAAGCGGAATGGGGATTCATACTGGAAAGATGGCTCTTTCATGGCAAAAGAAAGATATTGTATGGAGTAAAGAAATTGAAGGAGAAGGACAGTCCTCTATAATACAGGCTGGATCAAAGATCTTTGTCACTTCAGCGATTGAAAACAAACTTAGACTCTTACATTGCTTCGATAAGGAAAAAGGCGATTTATTATGGAAAAGAGAGATCATAAATAGTAGGGACGAATCCATTCACAGAATGAATGGCTGGGCCACCGCGACTCCCGCGACAGATGGAGATCGTGTGGTCGCATTTTTTGGCCCCGCCGGTTTGCATTGTTTTGATTTGGAAGGAAATAAAAAATGGGACATCGACTTAGGTGAATTCCCCAGTCATTGGGGAGTGGCGGCATCGCCGATTATTCATAATGGACTGGTCATTCAAAATTGCGATGCCATTGGAAAATCACGCCTCGTTGCGATTGACATTCAAAAAGGCGAAATTGTCTGGGATACACCACGAACTGACAAGCCAAAGGGGGGCTGGTCCACACCAATTGTAATCACCGCCCAAGGCAAAAAACAAGTGGTGTTAAATGGAGAATTTGGCGTGAAGGGATACTCGATTCAAGACGGAAAAGAATTATGGTTTTGTGAAAGCTTCAATGGTCGCGGCTCCCCGGTTCCTTTTTATGATGGAGAACTCCTCTTTGTTATAAACGGGAAACCCGGTGATTTATATGCAGTCGATCCAACGGGGAAAGGAAACATAACGAAAACACATATGAAATGGCATGCCCGCAGAAATGGTGGACGGGATTTACCTTCTCCTGCGGCCGTTCAAGGATTAATATTCGCAACCAGTATGAGTGGTATTATTACTTGCTACGATTCCAAGTCAGGAGAAATTTACTGGGTGGATCGTTTACAGGGAGCATTTTCTGGCTCGCCCTTGGTTACTTCTGAACATTACTTTATACAAAATGAAATGGGGATCACTTATGTGGTGAAGCCAAGTAAAAAGAAATTGATAATAGAATCTGAAAATACAATAACCGATAACACAAGCGAGGTATTCAGAGCCACGCTTAGTCCGATCGGAAAAAAACTTTTTACTCGTTCGCTGACGAAATTATACTGTATAGCGGGACAATAAATTTCAATTACGGGAATGACTGAGCATGACCGTCGGTATTAAATCCGATAAAAATACTTTCCGATTATTTCTCGGCGAAAAAAACGCTCGCACAAGTTCATCAGGCAGTTCTAACTAACTAGAATAATCATTTTAAATCCTAATCTGAAAATCATGAATAATCAAGAAATCCTGTCCTCGCTCTCCCGAAGAAAATTTGTAAGTAACACAGGCCGTATGGCCACCGTTGGAGCGCTTGCCGGCTTAACCCTTCCGATGGTTCATGGAAAAAGTGGAGAAGAAACAAAGCTCGCTCTCGTTGGCTGTGGCGGTCGTGGAACTGGAGCTGCCAGCAATGCACTCTCAGTATCTCAGGCATTTGGACCCAGAAAACTTTTCGCGATGGCGGATATTTTCCAATACCGACTCGATCAGAGTTACAACGGGCTATCCCAAAAACACAAAGAGCTCGTCGATGTATCTCCTGACAGAAAGTTTATAGGTTTTGACGGATACCAAAAAGCAATGGATGTTCTCGATCCCGGCGATATCGTTATTTTTACAACCCCGTGTGCATTTCGTTGGGTGCATTATCAATACGCGATCAAGAGGGGTTTAAATGTATTTATGGAAAAACCGGTCAC
>JABGUO010000166.1 GCA_018646565.1 Opitutia bacterium
AAGGAGTTCCTGTCATTGATTTCCAAACCGTCAAGCGCCAGTGAGAACCGCGTCCAAGCCCCATTGCCGCCTCCTGCCCACATTCTTCCCTGTTCCCTTGCGTAAAAGCGACGAGTGGTGGATGCAGGTTTGGTTTCAGGGAAATCAAGGGCCCGGCGAAGAGCAAACTCCGCCACGTCGAGGTAGGCATCGATCTGGACATGCGAAACGTCGAGTGCAGTGCCTACTTTGGCAAAGCCATGAACTTCCCCATCCAAGGGCAATTGGTCGGCGATCTTGAGGTAAGGATCATGGAGTAAATCGCGAAGGATATTCTCGTATTCAAAACGGTTAATCCGTCTCGAAACCGATCGTCCGTTTTGAGCATAGGCACTTTCGCGTGCTTCAAGAATCATCTTCCCCAAAGCTTGGGTCAACTCTTCCCTTTCAAAATCCTGCACCTTACTCTTTTTAGGAGGAGGCATCTCCTTGGACTTCACCCGGTCGTGAATCTTTACCCAGATGCTCTCGTTATGGGAATCTTCCGGTTGCCAAGTGAGGGAGAGAAAGTCTAATCCTCCCTCGGTAATTTCGTCATCGTGACAATCCATGCAATGATTCTCAAAGAAAAGATTCATTGAATCAGGCAACTCAGCAGCCTCCACACAAGGGCTATACAGACTGAAGGAGATAGCAGTCGAAAGAAATGTAGATAAAAGGCGCATCTGTTACTTGATTATTTTTATTACTTTTTCATCACAAGCTCAAGCACAGGACCCGCCGCTTCGCGATGTTGACTTGAAGCAAACCCATGCACTAAAGAGGAACCCGGTGTCTCACAGTCGATTAAAAACCCGACCTCACCACTCTGATCTGCCTTGAGGAAAGCGAGTAATTCAGGTGTATCCAAAGTCACCACTGACCTCTGCTCAGCACGCTGTAAAGGAAAGCTCGCCAGTCGCTTGGATTCCTCCACTTTCGGTGCATTTTCCCACCGCAGACCAGAAATCGGCCATTGTTCGCATTCATCGTCCTGCAAACCAAAGAGAGCAAATTCGCTAATTTTAGGCATATTGGTAACCATGCCCAAACCTGTTGGCACAGCATTGAGAACCAAACGGGCAACAGTTACACTACCGAGATCAATATCCGATGTATCGAAGGAAAATAATGCTCTACGGTTCACATCACCAGGTGCTGCATTTTTAACCATTAGAAAGTCAGGACTGAGTCGTTTCTTGCGTTGATTATTGTACACAATGGAAGTTTCTTTTCCATTTGTTCCCCTAGTAAACAGGGGTTCTCTGACAAACACTCCACCTTCTGCTGCCTGATCATCATCCGGATAAAATTGTTTCTCATCTATACGGACTTTTTCATCGGTATACAAATGCTTCACCTTCCCATTGGAATGGTGAATGGCGACTTCCCCCTCCCCTACGGAAAGCCGTGCATCTTGTTCGTTCTGACTGAAGGACAAGGAGAAACGAGTACCATGATCAACAATATTACCGTAGCTGGTTTCCACTTGAAATCCAACCGCACTCTCTGGGACATTAAATGAAGCATCGCCATAATGGAAGACCAACTGCATTTCGGAGAGTACTTCAATGTGCGCCGGTCCCTCAAGAACCATTTCCGCACCCGAATGAAATCCCAAGGTCGCCACCCCTTTCTGGAGCATAAAGGTACCGGGGCCAAATTCCCCACCCTCGATCGTCGGTTGATCACTTTGCCAACCTGCAAGTTCACTGGAGAGAATCGTTCCGACGCTTTTTCCAGAGTAATGATTAAAGCCAATCATCGAAATTAAGGCTATGACTGCGGCTGCTGCCCCGAAAAAGGGTAGAATTTTAGATGATGTTCTTTCAGGTTTTGCGTTAGGCTTGGTGGTAAGATCATCCGCACGCAGGGCAATACTTTTTAAATTTGTTTCCAGAATGGCTTCCTGTAAATAAAGCTCTCGCAATTCTGAATCGACGAGCATCCGCTTCTCAAGCTCAGCGACTTCCTCCTCGCTTGCCCGACCCTGAAAATAGCAGTTTAATAATTCTTGGTTGGTCTTTTTCATGATTGAACGAGCCTTTCGCCTATGCATAGACGCAAGCGATTACGCAAACGTCCGAGTTTTTTATATAGGGCATTTTCAGTCATACTGCCCAATTTGGCCAATTCTTTAATTCGTCCATGATAGAGATAGGGTGCCAGCACCAACTCTCGCTCTGGATCGGAAAGTATTCCCAGGCAGGACTCCAGTGCTTTGAAACGCTTGGTATATTCCGCTTCACTCGTCTTCTCTGCCTCATCCGCCAGGATCGCAATTAACTCGCTACTAAATACTGCACCCTTTTTCTTTTTTTGCTCGAGGTATTTAAAACAACGGAAGCGAACTATGACCTTCCCCCAAGGTAAAAAACCATCTTCATCCTCTAACTGACTTACCTT
>JABGUO010000016.1 GCA_018646565.1 Opitutia bacterium
TACCCAGATTCTACTATATTACTATTATTGGGTGCGGATCAATTTAATCGCTTACATGAGTGGAAATTTCACCAAGAATTGGCCGAGCATTGTCAATTCCTTGTATTTTCGAGAAATGGAAAAGAAGTAACCCCACCCCCTATTCCTCAACTGTCCTACCAACTCGTAAAGAACGAATTGATTGACTGCTCCTCCACTGAAATTAGAAACCGTCTTAAAGCAGGCAGGTCAGTAGATCACTTAATTCCGACCGCCGCCTATCCCTTTATTAATCAAAAACCCAACCATTCATAAATCAATTTACTAATGACCACTGTTATCCCCAAAGAAAAAGCTGAATTGCTTCAAAATCTAAAAATTTCCTGTGATGCACTGCTCGATAAAAAAGGGGAAGATTTAAAACTTCTCTACTTTGGAGCGAAGTCCACATTGACTGACTGTTTTATTATCGCGACCGGTAATTCGAATCCCCACATCAAAGCACTACGCGATAATGTGGAGAAAACTCTCAAGGAGAACAAGGTTGAATTATTTTCCAAGGATCGATTTCAACCCAGTGGGTGGTTGGTTATTGATGCCATTGATTTTGTGGTGCATATCTTTTCCCAGGAACAAAGAGATAATTATGCGATCGAGCAATTGTGGAAAGACGCAGATGAAATTCTTTTCGAAGACCTGTAAATAAAATTGCAAAGGAATTTATTTCTTAAGGTTGACCTAGGCGGAAATCATTAAAATTCTTGGTACTGTTTTCACCATTTACTTCATTACGAATCTAATAATTTATTAAATCTCAACTGAACCCGCTTATGACTACTCGAAGATCTTTCCTTAAAAAGGCATCGCTCGCTTCCGCTCCCTTTATTTTACCCTCACACATTTGGTCGGCTAAAGGAGAATCATCTCCTAATAACCGTATCAATATTGCCATTATAGGCCCCGGGAAAATGGGTCGTGGCCATGCTAATTTCCTAGTTCGTAATCCACGGGCTCAAATTACTGGATTTGCTGAGATTGCTGATATTCGCACTAAGCACACCAAGGAACTGATCGAAAAACAGTATTCCAAAAATACTCCCAGTAAAAACTGGAAGGGATTAACAATTACCAATGATTATCTGGAGCTACTCGAAGACAAATCTCTCGACGCCGTTCTTATTGCAACACCGGATCACTGGCATGGCGAAGCAACCATTCGTGCGGCCCGGGCGAAAAAGCATGTGTACTGTGAAAAACCGATCTCCTTAACGATTAAAGAAGGTCGTGCCATGGCACAAGCGGTTAAAGAAAATAAAATTGTTTTCCAAACTGGTAGCCAACAACGGACACAGTACGGAGGAAAATTTCGCCGCACTGTAGAAATGATCCGGAGTGGAGCGATTGGGGAACTGAAAAAAATTCGTGTCTGTGTGGGGAATCCGCCTATCCCCTGTAACCTTCCCACTGAGCCCATCCCTGATGGAATCGACTGGGATGCATGGCAAGGCCCCGCCCCCACTCGTGGATACAATAAAATTCTTTGCCCTGATGATGTGCATAACCACTTCCCGGCGTGGAGAAGATACCGAGAATACTGCAATGGTGGACTAGCGGACATGGGTGCTCATCACTTCGATATTGGACAATGGGCCATGGATGCTGATAATACAGGTCCTGTAAAAATCATTCCACCGAAGGAAGGTACTCAGGACCTTAAAATGATTTACGCCAATGGGGTCGAGGTGATTCATGGCAATACCCCCGGCTGGAAAAGTGGCACCATTTTTTACGGAACGGAAGGCACCATTTGGGTGGATCGTGGACCGTGGAAATCAGATCCCGAACATTTGATCAAGGACTTCAAGACAACGGTGAGTCTTCGCCAACCGAAGAACCATCACGATGATTGGCTCGACTGTATTCACTCTGGTGAATTACCAGTGGCACATGTGGAAGCCGGTCACCGAACCGCGACTCTTTGCCAACTCTGTAATATTGGCTATGAACTGCGCCGTGAGTTAACTTGGAATCCCAAGAAGGAAGTGTTCGTCGGCGACAAAGAAGCCAATAAATTAACGGACCGCAAACGTCGTAAAAAGTGGTATCGAGTCTAGAACTCCTACTAATTCATTTGCATGAGGTTTTCTAGAGCCTAAAATACGACCGTTCAATACATCGTTTTTAAAGTTAATCTAAATCTGAAACAAAAGGTTTTAATAAATATCCTGAAACTCCCAACAGGATAAGGCCCACAAAAACCGAGTCAGATGAAAACGAACTCAGACTGACAAAAATAAAAACGATCCCAAAAAACAGGCGAGCCCCCTTGTTCAGGACATTTTGACTTTCGACAAGATTTTCCTTTCTCGAGCTGGCATTTTGGACACGGTCATGAGTAAGAATTTCCTGTTCTTCGGGAGTAAGAGAATCGGCACCATGCTCGTAACGTTTATCTCGAATTCGTTCCACTTCACAATAGTCATATTCCTGTTGTATTTTTGCTGACGGAAGTCCGGGGA
>JABGUO010000167.1 GCA_018646565.1 Opitutia bacterium
CTTAGTACGGCAAGATCAGGAATCATTCCCATGTACCAAAATAAAATTGAAACGGTCGCGTAGGTTGAAACTGCAAATACATCCCATTCAAGAGGACTTCGGAATTGTGGCCAAATAGCATTAGCATTTGGTATGGGAAATAACCACCATGCAAACCAAACCCTTCCCACGTGGAATAAGGGAAAGATGCCTGCACACAACACGGCAAATACAGTCATGGCTTCAGATGCCCGATTAATTGATGTTCTCCATTGTTGCTTCAAGAGGCAAAGAACGGCTGAAATAAGTGTTCCAGCGTGTCCAATTCCAATCCAAAAAACGAAATTTACAATTGCCCAACCCCAATTTACCGGATTGTTGTTACCCCATACACCAACTCCAGTGGAAACGAGATAGAATAATCCCATACCGGTGAAACTTGCTACACAAAGTGCAGTTATAAAACAATACCACCACCAAGTCGGAGTTTTTTGCTCTACGATTCCACAAATCTTTTCTGTGACCCAATGAAAATTTCTGTTGTTTAATACTAATGGAACATCTTCCCACTTCGCAGGATTAACCTTCTTCATTAGTTCGGGAGCTATTTCATCCTCGTGCTCTTTAACATCAGAAGTCATTTAATGAGATTCCCCTTCACTTCCATGATCATCATGTGCATCTTCGCCGTGGTGAACTGGATGGGCTTTATCATGGTATTCCCGAGCGGCATGTGGAGAAGTTACAAAATCTGGCATGCTATGGTTCGGGTTACGGACTTTAGCTAAGAAGGTTGTTCTTGGACGAGTGTTTAGGTATCCAAGCACAGAATAATCGCGAGGGTTATTCTTGAGTTTGCTCACCTCACTTCCAGGATCTGATAAATCACCAAATGAAATACTGTCGGATGGGCAGACCTGTTGACAGGCAGTTTTGATAGTTCCATCGGGAACTTTAATATCTTCATTGCTCAGTTCAATATCTGCCCCATCTTTACCAGTGCTCAGTAAAGCATTTCTTTGCGCTTTAACTTTAACTTGGATTTTGGATTCCTGAATTCTTTGAACACAATAGGTACACTTTTCCATGACTCCACGCATCCGAACGGTGACATCTGGGTTTTTACCCATCGAAGGAAGTGGATCATTCTCTTCACCCAGTGGTCCTTTATATAATTCGTCTGTCTTGCGTTTATTCCAATCGAAAAAGTTAAACCTTCTCACCTTGTAAGGACAATTATTTGCACAATAACGGGTACCGACACATCGGTTGTAAGCCATTGCATTAAGACCTTCTTCATCATGCACAGTTGCATTCACAGGGCATACCGTTTCGCATGGTGCCGTTTCACAATGCATGCATGCAACACCTTGGAATGAAACTTGAACATCAGATGGTAATTCTGCCCCATCACGTGCTGTTGAACTAAAATATCGATCCAATCTAATCCAATGCATTTCTCGACCTCTCAAAACTTGGTCTTTTCCTACAATTGGAATGTTATTTTCACTCTGGCATGCAACGACGCAGGCACTACAACCTGTGCATTGATTTAAATCAATTGCCATACCCCACTGGTGTAAACCGGGGGTTTCAGATTTCTCGTAATTATGATCTGGGTGTTCATAAGAAGAATTTCCCCGTGGAGTAGTTTGAGCTTTAAATTTAAGATCAGCCTCTTGGTCTTTTCCCCAAATTTTAGGTGAATGAGATTCAGCCCCCATGTGAGAGGCAAATGCTTCATCGGAAATATACTCTTCTGCGTTCCCCTCTCGCACAATTGCTCTTCCTTCCATGGACCAATGTTCTTGTACATTTGCGAGTGTTTCAAATTCACCAGTAGGTTCAATAGAAACATTGGATACGATTCGGTCGAAATTATTACCGAGTAGAGGATAGGCATTATATCCAGTTCCATTGCCTACTCGACCAACTTCTGTCCTACCGAGTCCAAGACTTGCAATTACACTACAATCAGCTAAACCGGGTTGAACATAAAGAGGACCTTCAATGGAATGATCTTCACTTATTGACAGTGTAACAATAGGTGCTTTTTGTTTGCCATGATCAAAGTTGGCAGCGTCCGGTGCAATTTCACCATTCTTGTTTAGCATCGTCGGTTCGGGAAGAAGACCTAAAGACGGATATTTCCCCTCAAGGGTTTTGGCTAATGCTGGACTTATTAAAAGCGCATTATCCCAAGTCAATTTGGAAATAGGGTCAGGACATTCCTGCATCCAACCATTGTTTGCGTAACGACCGTCCCATGCATGAAAATCTGGGATCAATAAGACTTCTAAATTATCTAAAGTGGGCGGTTGTGGTATTTCCTCTTTATTTTTACTTAATACCGAAAGCGGAATTTCCTTTGAATAGTAAGTTGGATTTTGTTTTTCAACTCCCAGTCTTAAGAAATCTTCGTAAGAATCAGTAGAAGAGCGTTTTTCTTGGAGAGATTTTACAAAGTCATGGGAATTTTGAGAAGAACCTAACAACACTTGGAGTAACTCCAGATCTGCCATCGTTTCAAAAAGGGGAGCAAGCAAGGGTTGGACAGGAACAATTCCGGTTCCATCCCATGTCTCTCCTTCATCCCAGGATTCTAAATAATGCGACTGACCGATATGATAATCGCAAATAGAAGTAGTTTCATTTATTGAACCACCGAGATGGATTTTATTTGAAATCTTTTCTGATAAATTCCCCCAGTCCAATGAGCTTGCATTGTGAACAGGGTTACCACCTAAAAATATAAGTGTTTTTACATTATCTTTTAATATTGCTTCCTCTAGGGACAACAAGTTCGATGCTGGTTTATCAGTAACCTGATATTTCACAGTTCGCCCGATGCAACCAAGTGCTTGGTTGATAGCATAACAAAGTAAATGAACTTCTTCGGGTAAATGGTTGCCAGGTAAAATAACACTTGATTTGTGCTTGGA
>JABGUO010000168.1 GCA_018646565.1 Opitutia bacterium
CCATGCCATATTTCCATCCCTCTGAATAACACGGACATAATAGCGGTTTTCTCCCTCGAGCATCTGTTCGTCGCTAAATTGTTTTTCAAAGACCTTGCCTTCAAATTCATTGAAATGCTTCCAGTCCTTTTCGTTGCGGACAATGGTGATTCTTTTGAAATCAGAGGTGCCGTCCACCTTGACCCAGAATTTGGGTGCCCCCTTAGTTTTTAAAAAGGATCCGAGTGGTTGATCATTGCAGGTGAAGTTCAGGTAGATCTTGTCGGTTGCGGCAATGGTACGACGGTTATCCATTGCCTCGATGATTCCCTCACGGGTAAAGTCCTTACAATAGACCCCTCCATAAGTTGCGTGCTGGGAAATATGATCCGAACTGGCAAAGACCCCGAGGTTATGCCCTTCACTTAAAGCAGTTTGGTAAGTACCGTTTGCGTGTTTACCAAAATCCATAATCGGGGCGGATGGTGAATTCACCACCCGTCCGGTTGCATTTAAGTGAGTGTTTGGGAGAAAGCCAACAGATGGTTGCGGAGCACCTGCTCCCTCGTAGGATACCCGCGCTCCTTGAAAAATCTCCACGATATTTTCCGAACTGTAGTCAAATTTCTCATACATTTTCCAGTCCGTACCCATTCCGGTTGCTCCGGTATGACTGACCAATGCGACTGGTTTTCCATATTCCTTTAAGATATCCCACAATTCGTATGGAAGAATTTCCCCTTCTGTTGATTTTTTTGCCGGTAGGGTTTTCTGCCAGGGCGATGTGAGATAGAGAGAACGTTTGATATAGACAATCGGGCCTCCACGCTGGGCGAATACGACATTGCGGTGCCCCCAAGGCCACCTCTGTTCACGCTCATAAACATAGACAGTGTTGAAACGACCGGGGCTATGCAGGGCATCGTGCATCCTTTGGTTGTGCCACCATTCATAAGGATGATAGATCTTGCCAATATCGGTGTGATCGGAGGTTCCGAGAAAGTCGATCTTGGCCAAGTCGTAGGCATAGCGGAAATGATCCACGATGCATCCGTCGAACCCGGTGCGGCAATTCGAGACATCGGTATGTCGATGGACATCGCCCCAAAAAAGCCCGAAGGTTTGTCCGTCGACCTTCCATTCATGACGATCGAAGGCAGGGCGCTCGGGGGTTTTGTGCGAGTGTGGGAGTTGCTGTTTGTTTGGGGCTTTACTCGGTTTTTCGGGGGTGGCCGCAGGCAGAGATGCCGAAGAGGGAAGGGCGGCGAGAAAGACGGCGGCGGTTTGATGGGCCTTGTTCGGGCGCTCGTCGGATGGCCAGCATAGGCGTAAGTCACCCTTCTCATGGGCTGGTAGGAAAATGGTGGTCCTGTCTTGTCCGAAACTGCTATTGGGAATTCTTCTTCTCAAACTCCAGGTCTTGGAGTCAAGACGATATCCGGTTGCGGCGATTCGCCAAAGAGCCCGATTGAAATAGCGGTAGACGACCCAGGGGTTTCCATCCTTACCGACTCCTACGACTGGTCGGTTAACGGGGTTACCTGCTCTTCCTGCATGCCCAATGGGAATCTCGATAAACTTGCCAGTTGCACTCTCGAATTTTCCGAAAAGAACCGATTTCTTGGCATTAATTCCAGTATCGTTTCCATGGCCCCGGTAATCGAGTCCGTGTCTCTCCTTTCCTCTCTCGGCGGTGATCCAAAATCCATCGCCTTGTGCGGTGGTGGTGATGGAGGCCCGGGCTTCGTACTTGGGACTGTGAGCAATTGCGAATTCCTTGGTTTGGCCTTGATCGTTCACCCGAGCCAAGTTCAGGTTGAACTCGTTTCCACGCGAACTGTCGTAGGCAATCCAGGCATTTCCCTTTCCGTCGAAGGCAAGACTGGGTTCCCAATCGCCACCTTTTTGGGTAGCCACGGCAATTTCCTTTGACCATTTCCCGGATTTTGGATCGAGGAAACGGGCGTAAATATCGGCTTCTCCCGCCCGAAAGGATTGCCAAGAAGTCCAAACCCGTCCATTGGAGTCGGTTCCGGCGACCACAAATGCTTCAGCCGCATCGGAGTCAGCAATGGTAACGGGAGATCCGAAACCCTTGCTTGCAGACCACGATCTTGCCTTGAGGTCCACGGTCGTGTCCTCATGGGTTTCACTCCAAAATATCCACGCCGCTCCCTTGCCGTCGATTGCAATTGCCGGTTTGTGCAGGACACCTTTGGCTACATCACCGGAAACTTGTTTTAATCCTTTTTTTGTTTCTCGGGTTAAAATGAGGCGGTCCGTCTTGCCATCCCATTCCAAATAAGAGATCAAGGCTTTTCCGTCTTTGCCGGACACGGCTGCCGGAAGGTCGCACTGGATTCCATCGCGCCCGATCTTGTTCGTCGGACCAGTAAAAGTGAGGGCGGTATTGATAAAGGGAATAGGTTTCTTCCCGAAGAACTTGGTCTTAACCTTCTTCTTTACAGCTGCCTTGGTTTCCTGAATGGGAGGTTTTTGTTTTGTCTGCTGGGCGAGTAAGGAGGACCCTAATAATAGTAGGCAAACGAGCCTTAAAGAGGAGAGGGGATTAATCATCTTTTAAAAATTCAAAGTTTATGGATACAGGTCAATTTCCATCTGCATATTAATCATTAAAATCTTTGCGGAGTTTAGACCTGGTTTTTCGATTGCCAGAGTAATGATTTATACCGTTAAGATGGATATCTTTATTTGTATCTTATAAATTGCTTAAAAAATTTGAAGTTCAATGCCTGGAATTACTCGGGCAGATTCCTAAGGGAAAGGTCACCACATACCGGGAAATTGCCAAGGCGTTGGACTCCCAAGCCTATCGGGCAGTGGGACGAGCCATGGCCAGGAACCGGGATCTTGTAGTCGTCCCATGTCACCGTGTGGTGTGCAGTAACGGTAAGGTGGGCGGATATGCAAATGGCATCGATCAAAAGATTAAATTACTTGAACGAGAAGGAATTCCCATTTCCAGGGAAAAAGTGGTAGACCTTAAGTCCGTGCTCTATAGGTTTTAAGCATTCAAAGTTTTAATTCTGTACTCCTGATCGTTTGACCACATCTTTGAGTAGGCCTTTTTGGGGGAGCTTATCGCCGGGGATTTTGGCAAGCAAGGAGTGGCTGGCCGTTCCCATCCAGTCAAAGATATTGGCGAGTGTCTTGTTTCCGGGATTTTGTGTAATTGCTTCAAGCATCCATTTCTCGGCGAATTTTTTTTCCCCGGCTTTATAAATTGCCCAGGAAGCAAACGCGGGGATTTCATCGCGATCCCCGAGCACTTTTTTCAGCTCTGAAATCGCAGGCTTGGCGTGTTTTTCGAGAAGCAGTAAGCCAATCACTGACCAGTAGCGTTTAACCGGATCTTCGTCCATAAGTCCCTTGGCGAAGCTCTTGAGGTTTTTCTTTTTACGGGTGAGAGCTAGGTCGGCATAGTCGAGATATTGAGCTAATGGGTAGAGCTTGGGGTCCCGAACAAAGGCAAATACCGTGGTATTCTTTTCCTTTATAATCCGGTTTCTCATCTCTTCTGGCATCAGCCCGGAATCGAAGTACTTGAGTTGTTGCCGGCGGAGTTCTTTCTTTAATTCTTTAATTTTAGTCTGGTGCAATGGGTCATCGATCTGGTTGTCGATATTGTGGAAGTCCTTAAAATTATCGTAGAACTCCTCCGAGGGACGGGGTTCAAAAAACCGCCCGGTCACCGCATTGGTTTTGCCTGCCTGGTGGTGTCGTTCCCAGGCTCCGGTTGCTTTCATGTTGTGCATGTAAGCGAGGTACTGTCCGTTGGGGGCAAAGGGGGCATAGTTTTTATGATAGGCAAACTGTTCGTCCCGCATCACCCGCACACAGTCAAAGCGCTCATCCGCCCGGCCCCGCCAGGAAAAATGATATTGGGACTGGGGTTCAGTTTCCGGACCGAGGAAGATCCGTCCCTGAAAGTTTTCCTTCATTTCCGCCCCGGTTAAACTGACCCAGGTCTTGGGCATGTCAATAAAACTCACAATTCGATCGATGGTGGATCCGGGGGATTTTCCTTGGGGATAGAGATGCTTCATTTGTTCCGGAATACGCACGATCAGCGGGCAGTGTATTCCACTGGAATAAAGGAAGCGCTTACTGCGGGCAAGCACTCCACCGTGATCAGAATTGTATACAATGATTGTATTTTCATAGAGTCCATCCTGTTTGAGGTTTTCGATCGCTTGCCCCACTAAAGAATCCATTTTGGATATGGCACTCGAATACTTGGCGTAAGTATTGCGCATTTCAGGAAGATCCGGATGGTAGGGAGCGAGAATCATTTTCTCTGGATCGACGGACTCGTCCTTAGGATCGCCAAAGGCTCTGGATTCATGACTGTCTCCAATATTGTATACCGTAAAAAAGGGCTGGCCTTCTTTCCGTTTTTTCCAAGTTCCGGCATAGTCCTTTCCGGAATAGTTCCAGAAGTCTTTGGGGTTCCTACCTTTTGGTCCGCGTAGGTTGTAATCTGTTTTCGAACAATTGCTGGTGAAATAACCGGCCTTTTGCAGGAGCTCGTTGTAAAAGCTGACTGATGCAGGAATCTCGAAACCGCTTCGCATGGGTTGGGTCCCGTTGGAGATTGAGTGCATTCCGGTGATCCAGGAGGATCGGGTGGGGGCACAGACCGCTCCGTTATCAAAGCAGTATAGGTAGCGGAAGCCTTCTTTTGCCAGTTGGTCGATATGAGGAGTCTTCGCGTTCTTACTTCCGTAGCAACTTATCCATTCGATGCTGTTATCTTCGCTGGTCATCCAAAGAATATTGGGCTTTGTTTTTTCAGCCACAAGAATTTGGCACAAAAGGGCAAAGCCAAGTAGGGGAAATAAATTTATGAGACGAGTCGAG
>JABGUO010000017.1 GCA_018646565.1 Opitutia bacterium
AAACCGGACGAAAAATGTTTGCCGCCGGGGGTTGTTACGCGTGCCACCGTTTTGGAAATCAAGGCGGCATGAATGGCCCCGACCTGACCGGGTCGGGCGGACGCTATTCACCTCATGATCTGCTTGAACAAATTATGTACCCAAGTAAGGAAATCAACGAACAATTTGTTCCCACTTTTGTAAAAATGAAAAATGGAGATACCCTGACCGGAATTGTGGTTAATCTTGGTGGAGATCGTGTAATCTTAAACACTGACTTATACGATCCAAACCAAAGAACTAATGTAAGTCGAAATGATATCGAAAGCATTGGGCCTTCCACAGTATCCCCGATGCCCCCAGGCTTGCTTAATATGATGAAAGAAGAAGAGGTAATGGATCTGCTCGCATATATTTTAAGCGGTGACGATCCTCAGCATAAGTTTTTCAAATAATATAGCTTATGAAAAAGCCGGGTATACTTTATGTAACCGGATTCGTTTTCTTTATTAGTGTTCATAGTCTTACCGGAAAGAATAGTTTCGAAGTTACCGAAATTCCACAAGAAGTGAGAAATCGCTTAAACTTGGATGAATTTCATCAGAAGCATATTGACCTTCACGGATTTTCTATAATTGGGTCTGCAAAAGTTTCGAGCTATGCTTTGAAAGAAGCTGCTTTTCTGATCAGAAGGATGGTTGGAGAAAGAAATGATTTACTTTCAATGCTGAATCGAAACAAAGCACGCTATGTAGTAATGGCCAAAGATGAATTTACTACAGACATTCCCGAACACTCGGACCTCAAACCTTCCCAATATTGGGATCAGCGAGCTCGTGGGTTAGGTGCTACCTTTGCTCGCCCTGCCATCACATGCGGAGAGGAAAACCTTCTCGGTATCAAAGGCGATCCCTACGCAAAGGAGAATATTTTGATTCATGAATTTGCCCATGCACTACATCAAATGGCATTGATACAATTAAATCCAAATTTTCAAAATGAAATTGAAAGATGTTACAGAAATGCAATCGAAAGAAAAATATGGGATGGCACCTATGCTTCCACTAATGTAAATGAATATTGGGCTGAGGGAGTGCAATCATGGTTTAACACTAACCGTGAAAATGACCGTGATCACGGAGTCATTGACACAAGAAAAGAACTCAAAAAAGCAGATCCCCAACTCGCCCAATTAATTAAAGAAATCCTTGGTGATTCAGAATGGAGGTATCAATTACCTCAAAAACGTGATCGGGTCTCATCTCATTTACTAGGCTTCAGTTATAAAGCAGAAAAACCATTTGCATGGCCAAACAATTTAATAATTTGGAAGAAAGAATTTCAATCAGGCGTAATTAGCTTGGCCCCCAAAGGAAGTCCGAAAATAAAACCATTACCTTACAAAAAAAATAAAATAATAAGATCTCAGTACTCAAATAAAAGAAATCAACTATTTTTGCGTAACCTTTCATCTAAAACAATTTTCCTCGAATGGGTCGATTTTGAAGGAACTCCTAGGCAAAGAAGAACTTTGCGCCCCAAAGATCATCATGAAATTAATTCTTTTGTAAGCCACGCTTGGCAAATTATCGATCGAGATTCCAACAAAAGAATTCTTGAATTCATATTGCCCAAAAACAAAACTTCTCAATTTACATTCTTAAATTCCCACTACCAATAATGAAGATGAATTTTAGCGACAGAAATTGTCAACAATTTTAAATTGACGAGTTTTCTGTTCTAACATTGAGTAAAGTTTTGATGCCAAAGCATTCTATAAAAGCAGATTACACTAGGGAGGAGATCTGCGATATTCTAAGGTCGGATTTAATTGCCGGTAAATACAGTCATGATCAACCTTTGCGCGAAATTTCCCAGGCCAAACGTTTCGGCGTAAGTCGAGGTCCAATAAGAGACGCTTTTCTTAAGCTTACTCAGGAAGGCTCATTGGTGTACGAAACCAATCGCGGAGTACGCGTTCATTCAGCAATCGCAGATAAGGAACGCAAAGTATTGATGAACATGCGATTAGAATTAGAAAAATATTGTATTTCCAAATATATTGAGGAAGCAAACCGGAAAGATCATGGAGAATTAGAAATTTTGCTCGAGAAATTCAAGAGTGCTTGTCTAAGAGACTCCCTGCCGGAAGTCGCGGAAAGAGATTTGGCTCTGCACAGACACTGGGTCACTCGGGTTTCTAAAAACCTCGAACCGATTTGGCTTGGACTCGCGGTTCGTATTTTAATGAAGTATTCCCGCTTGGAGAACTTTGAAGAATCAATCGGAGAACACGTGAGGATTGTTGAGGCAATCGTAGTAAAAAATAAGGATGGTGCCCTAAAAGCCCTTGCCTCAAATGTAATTTAAATTTGCTG
>JABGUO010000169.1 GCA_018646565.1 Opitutia bacterium
GCTTTTGAATCATTGGGAAACTTATCCGCAAAAAATCCAAATGCCCCCGATGCCTTCTCAAGGAAGTCCTTATTTCCCGTTTTTGCGAAGCTCTGTAAATAGCCTACTCCACGAACAAAACCAAATTGTTGAAGGATTTTTTCCACCTCCGGATCTTTTTCGTTTTCAAAGCGACCCTCCAATTCATCCAACAGAGGAGAAGCACCCGCAAAATCACCCTGACCTATAAGCGTCTGTGCTTCGGTAATTACTTGGCGCAGTGGCATATCCGCGGGACTCTGCCCCAGCGAAAGGGAATACGAAGAAATCCAAACTAAAATACAGATTAGGAAAGGCGAAATTAAAAACTTTCGAACTGTTATTCTTTTAAAGGGCATGTAAAAGTTGTAAGAGAAAGATGATCATAAAAGAGACTCGTTCATTTTGTCGCAAGCTTTTTTCTACTATTGAAAAAATGAGGATGATCTACCTAAAAAAATTCATGTGCAGCAAGGGCATTGAAGTACAAAATGACCTGTAGAAACTTCTTCCATATCTAATTTTTTTCCAACACTTTCGGGATAAAGAGATGAACCGACACGGTGCCCAAAAGCGCAGCCTGCTGGAGGGTTAATGGGGGAAGGAACATCTCCCGGAATAATCACTCTCTCCCTCTTTTTAGTGGGGTCCGGGATCGGAATAGCCGAAATAAGTGCCTTTGTGTAGGCGTGTACCGGGTTTAAGTAAATCTCTTCCGCAGGACCAATCTCAACGATCTTTCCCAAATACATGACCGCAATTATATCGGATACATGCTTTACAACCGCTAAATCATGAGCAATCAAAAGGTAGGTCAAGCCAAGCTTAGATTGGAGATCCATGAGCAAATTAAGAACTTGGCTCTGTACGGATACATCTAATGCAGAAACAGGTTCGTCGAGGACTAAAAGTTCGGGCTGCAGAGCCAAAGCACGGGCGATTCCAATTCTCTGCCTCTGTCCGCCCGAAAATTCAAACGGATATCGATTTGCTGCGCTCGCAGATAAGCCAACCTGTTCAAGTAACTCCCCCACCCTTTCAGAACGAACATTTTTTTCGACTATATTATGAATGTCCAAAGGTTCCTCCAATATTGCGCCCACGGTCATGCGGGAATTGAGAGATTCTGCTGGATCCTGAAAAACCATTTGCACATTTTTACGAAAATTATTTTGAGCCTTTTTCCCCGCTATTTCCTGGTTTTTAAATTTGATCGACCCAGAGGTGGGTTCAACCAATTTTACCACGGCCTTGGCCAAGGTCGATTTCCCGCAACCGGATTCACCCACCAGTCCGAGTGTCTGCCCTTTTTGTAATACCAAACTTACCTGGTCTACTGCCTTACATGAGCCGACTGCTCTCCGAAAAATCCCTCCCCGGACGGGGAAGTGAACACGAAGGTCTGTAATTTTCAGTAATTCCTCGGGTGCATTCATAAATTCGAACATAGGGGGCAAGATTCCACCCAATGCCCTTCCGTGACCTCCTGCAAGGGCGACCTTTGATCAAGCAGGGCCTGTGGATGTATTTTTCCGCTCCGTGGAGCAAAACGACAACCTTGGTTTAAGTCAGAAAGACCGGGAACCATGCCATCGATTGTAGAAAGTTCAGTCTTGGGCATTGTGTCCAATCGCGGGATCGAGGAAAGTAAGCCACGGGTGTAGGCATGTCTTGGATTGGCAAAGAGTTCGACTGTGGATGCTCGTTCGACTATCCGACCTGCGTACATCACGCAGACCTCATCGCAAGTTTCGGCAATAACCCCAAGATCGTGCGTAATTAATAATACGGAAGACCCCAGTTGTTTTTGCAAAGTTTGCAGAAGTTCAAGAATTTGAGCCTGTACCGTAACATCTAATGCAGTGGTGGGTTCATCTGCGATGACGAGCTTTGGTCTGCAGGCCAACGCCATGGCAATCACAACTCGTTGTCTCATTCCGCCCGAAAGTTGGTGGGGGTATTCGAAGGCACGGGTATCGGGTGCTGGGATTCCCACATCATGGAGCATTTCTACTGATTTGAGCCAAGCTTCTTTTACTCCAATTTCTTGATGTAATAAAAAGACCTCACTCAATTGATCGCCTATTGTGCGAACCGGATTTAATGCATTCATCGGTTCCTGGAAAATCATGCCAATCTCGTTTCCTCGAACCTGCCTCATTCCATCCGGAGATAATTCCAATAAATCTTTCCCCTGAAAATGGATTCTGCCGGATGTTATTTTACCCACAGGCTTGGGCAATAAGCGCATAATGGACAGAGCAGTTACACTCTTTCCACAGCCTGATTCTCCAACCAAGCCAAGAGTTTGTCCGAGCCCGACCTGAAAATCAACAGAATCAAGTGCCTGCACGGTTCCCTCATCAGTCTCAAAAGAAACCGAAAGCCCTTTTATATCAAGCAATATATCAGTTTCCATTCAGTCTGCCTTTTCGCATTTGGATATCAATTGGACTGGTACTTATCATAGATCCGAACGGTCGGTTGATCCGATAGGATCTCGCCTGCCAATTTGGCCTTGAGAATCGCTTTCTTTTCAGACTGATCGATCCAAAAAACCTGAAATTCTTCATAGTCGCGGGTTTCTTTTGGTCCCCAGTCCTCAGGAAACTTAATCCAATTCCAGTGACCAATTCTAAGCCATGGTTTTTTCCAGGCTGGAACCCAAACCCCATGTTCATGGATCATTTCACTGAGTTGATGGGATAACTCTGTAATTCTTTCCAGGCTTTCCTCTTCACGATATTGATTAATTAAATGATCAATTTCACGCACTGCAGTTTGCGTAAAGTTATTGGTGCTAGTCTTGATTACTAAGTTATCCTTTAGTCGACCATCCTTGCGATATTTCGTATCCCCATCCTGCTGGTACGCATTATCGGAATGGAAGGGTTCCCAGTATCGGGGGAACAGTTCCACAAAAGAATTAAAGGCGGAGAAAATAACTTGGTGATTCTTTTCCCCTGCGGTCTTCCATGCAGCCGTACTCTCAAGAATTTTGAGCTTTATTTCCAAGCCTGCCTTCTTGGCCTCTTCTTTAAGCACAACCAATACATCCTCGAAATGCTTATAGCCTGTTACTATTTCAACCGAAAGTCTTTCTCCTTTTTTATTAACCAGGATTCCGTCTGGGCCACGCTTTGAATATCCGGCTTTTGCAAAGTGTTCGACTGCTTTTTCCACCGAAAAAGTACGGGCCTGTAAGGTGGGGTGCGAGCGAGCTCCATATCCATCTGCCACGGTGTTCATCCTGACATAATCTCCCCGGAAGATCTTTTCCAAAACAAGCTTAAAGTTCATTGCATGGTGAAACCCAATTCGAATGTTTTGGTTATCTAAAGGCGCTTTTTGCGAATTAATTCTCAACGCATAAGAGGGAGGGGGTGTTTGATTAAAAAAAGTGACTTTCGATAAATATCCGTTCTTCACTAATTGATTCTTGTCGGTTAACTTTTCATACCAGAACTCCGTTTTTGCTAAACCAAACATATCGATCTCGCCTTTTAGAAAAATTTCAAATGCTTTGTTATAATCACGCACTACGCTTACCTTGATCTTGTCAGGATTAAAACGGTATCGATAGAATTTTTTCTGATCTGCCCACCAATCATTTTGCCGGACGAGAGTGACTGACTTCCCCTTATCTATATTCTCGGGCGTTGCCACATATGGCCCTGTAGTAGGCTCGGGAAGCCACTGATATTTATTCAAATACTCTCCATCTAACTCTCCATAAAAATGTTCTGGAACGGGGCGAAGGGATACCCGCTCAACCACATCAGGTTTTGCTTTGTAATAAGTGATTGAGAAAGTATGGGTATCAAAGAGAGTAACCTTGAGAAATTTATCCTTCCCAAAAAAATCATTATACCATGGTGCCTGGATATGTTTACTTCGCATGTAATAAAACAAAAAGAAAAAATCACTGGCACGAACTGTTTGCCCATCACTGTACAGTGCATCAGGATCCAACCGAAAATAAACCGTCTTTCGATCGTCCGCTACCGCCCATGAACTGGCTAACCCCGGATAATATCCGTCCGAATTGGGGTGAGACATTACTAAACTCAGGGCATTGTAATCTGACAAATAACTGCGAAAGGCCCCGTTTGCATCGGGTCCGATAGTCCGTAAGGTTCTCGGAAAATCTCTCATGAAAACATTCCAAGTGCCTCCCCTTTTTGCATCCGGCGAGGAGAATTCTTCTTCTCCCAAACCGTCTTTCCAATTTAAACCTGACGGAATTTCCTCGAGGGATTTAATAGCAAAACAATCCGTATGATTTTGATAAAATTCAAGAACATCTTCTGAACAATGAGCTAGTAATGGATGGGGGCGGCCATCTATGTCCACTAATGAACCCGGATCTCGACCAATCTGAACAGAGCTTGCTGAAAAAACAGAATCCAGTTGAATCGATGAGTTTCCTTCATTTAATTGCCTGCTCAATTCTCGGGCAAATTCCCTCCCTAGCTCCCGGGCCAGTTCGCGAGCAAATTCACGATCCACTGGCAGACCACTTTCTCCAGTTTGCCTGGAAGTCTCGCCTCCAGACTTGCGGGGTGGTTTAAGTTGATGGTCTTCGCAGCCATTAAAAAACAACAGGCTCACGAAGAGAAAAGCGGTATAGTAAATCTTATTAATTTTCATATTATTCATAAGTTGAGAATTTCTTGGGATCGAATGCTTCCCGCACTGCCTCCCCCACAAAAGTGACCAGGGTTAATGTAAGCACCAATATTGAAACTGAGGAAATTACGATCCATGGAGCAATGCGGAGATTATTCACACCCTGCTTCAGAAGTTCACCCCAACTGGGAGTTGGAGGGGGCAAACCATAGCCAAGAAAATCCAAGGCGGTAATAGAGGAAACCGCGGCCGCGATTGTAAAGGGGGCAAAGGTGACCAGGGTGGAAATTACATTGGGTAAAAGATGGCGAAAAATAATTCTGGCTGAACTCGCACCAATCACCTTGGCCGCAGAGACGTAATCCCTGGCCTTTTCTTTATACACCGCCGCCCGAATGTAGTAAGTCATTCCAGTCCATGAAAAAAGAACCATAATGAGTAATAGAGAGGAAACTTGCCAACCAGTGCCCCACCAACTCGGCATTACAGAAACCAGGATAATTACCATGTATAAAAAAGGAACATTTGCCCAAATTTCAACCAGTCGTAATCCAAGCATATCTGTCCTTCCGCCAAAGTATCCCATTATACTACCGGCACAAATTGCGATGAGATAAGTTAACAGTAAATACCCAAGAGAAAAAGTCATCGCGATACGAAAGCCATAAAGCAACCTTGCAAAAACATCCCGTTCTGTTTTGTCAGTTCCGCAAAAATGCCCGGAAGAAAAACTCGGTGGCGAAAATCCAGTGGAAGATTCATTGGCATAATCCATCTCATAGGGGCCAAAGGGAACGATTGGCATGAGTAACCAATCGTTGGAATTTTCTTTTTTAAATTTTTTTTGGAGGTCCCGGTAATTCGTTTCATATTCATAATCAAAACCAAATTCTTTCCCACTAATCTGTTCGCCGTAGGTGGGAAAGAAAAATTCTCCCTGGTAAGAAACAATCAAGGCCCGTTTATTCACAAATAATTCTCCCAAGAGACTGACGCTATAAAGCAATACCAAGAAAATAAAAGACCAATACCCACGCTTAATCGAACGAAAGCGACGAAGCTTCTTGGTGGTCAATGGATTCAATTTAATCATGGTTTTCATTCGAAACGGACACGGGGGTCCACCATAGCCACTAAGGCATCCGAAAGGATATTCCCCAAAAGCATAAGAGTCGCAGAAAGACTAAGTACTCCCATCACTACAGGATAATCCCGATCGATTACCGAGTTAAAACCCAACAGCCCAAAGCCATCAATATCGAAAATAGTTTCAATTAAGAAGGAGCCCGTTACGAATAATGTCACTTGGTGCCCCACATTGGTTGCTAAGGGGACCAATGAATTTCGCAGGGCATGTTTGCGAACGGCATTACCAAATGAGACACCCTTCGCCATCGCAGTTCGAACATAATCTGCGGATAAATTGTCCATAAGATGATTTTTCATCATCATCGTAACGAATGCAAAGCCACCAATCAAATAGCAGCATAATGGCTGAAAACTATGTTCCGCTAAGTCTTTTAATTGGTCGAACATCGACAATTGTTCATAGTTTTCACTCACTAAGCCCCCCATAGGCAACCAATCCAACTTTACAGAAAAAAATAGCAGTAAAAGAGAACCCAGCGCATAACCTGGAACGGCATAGCCCACAAAGATCAGAATCGAAGATAAGTCGTCATAGAGCGTGTTATGCCGAACCGCTTTAAAAATCCCCAAGGGAATACAGACTGCATAGGTAATAAGAAAAGTCAGAAGTCCAAAATAGGTTGATACTGGTAATCGCTCCGCGATTACCTGAAGAACCGGTTCTCCAAAACGGGTTGATTGACCAAAATTTCCTTGCAGAACGCCTTCATGTTGAGTCATGAACAGCTCCGCCACCGGAACCGCATTTGATTGATCCGGGCTTTTTTCTTTCATTCGAACGTTCCAATTTCCCAATAATTCGGAAAGATTCACAATCGTGACTCCACCCAACCGATCTCTTTTCAGGATTACCTTTTCCCGAGCCCCCTGGATAATCGAATTTGGTTGATTGGTTTCTTCATTATCTAATTCATTGTCCTGGTTTTGATCCAAGCTATTAAAATTAATATATTTTAAAATAGGAGGAGGTACCTCGTCACGTTGTAAATATCCATCCCTATCCCAATCCAATTGAGCAAGTGGGAAACTGGGCAAACTTACCCGTTCAGATAATTCCAATTCGTCTCCCAGAAAGCGAATCTGGCGAAATTCAGTTTCTCTTGGAAAAATACCAAGCCAGATCAAATAAGCCTGCCAATGGGGTTTATCAAAACCGTATAATCGTTTCATTTGCTCCAATTGTTCTAGGGAAAGTGCTTGATTTGAACCAGAACTCCGTCCGCCACCCCCTTCTTCAGAAACTTGCTGCATTTGCATCATTGCCTGTTCAAGCGGACCGCCAGGTGCCAGTCTGGTAATCGCAAAGACCATAATGCTGATTCCGAGAAGAGTCGGAGGAATCAATAATAGCCTTCTGATAAAATAATCTCGCATGTAACGGCTTTCTTCCTAGTACTTTCAAGGTGATTGGGCAAAGTCAAATCTTTGCACTTTCCCATTTTGCTGATTCTTTTGCTTGCCAATAGTCAAGTGGTCGTCCCTTTTTTAAAGGATCAATAACCCAACAAACAGTCTAGCTTATTTAGGAGATACCGGGAGTTTTTTTATTCGAGTTCTCTTTTGCCTTCTGCTGGTATCATGCGGAGAAACTAGCAGTGTGGACGATGCCTCCCGAAAGGGAATACTAATCATGGGAAATAGTGGCGAACCAAAGGGATTGGATCCCCATATCGTGAGCGGGGTTCTCGAAAGCAATATTATCCGTTCACTTTTTGAAGGACTGGTCGAAGCCCATCCTTCCAAAGATGGAATTGCCATGCCCGGAGTCGCGGAAAAATGGTATCCCGTTGACCCTACGCGACCGGATGAATGGATCTTCGAGCTTCGCAAGGATGCCCAGTGGTCGGATGGAGAACCTCTTACCGCGGAGGATTTTCTTTTTTCCTTTCGCCGCCTGCTCACCCCTGCCCTCGCCTCGGACTATTCTTTCATGCTTTATTACATTAAAGATGCCGAGTTCTATCATAAGTCCCAGCGTTCCTACCTGCTTTTCCGTAAAGACGCCAACTTTACTGAAGATTGGTGGTCAACCTTCAAAAATGTGGACTTCGGCCCTAATGAAAAAGCGGAGGAAAATTCTTTCAACTTCATCGGTCTCGATAAATTGACTCTCACTAATTTAGAAAATCTACTGGAAAATCCTTCGCTTTTTTTATGGCCAAAGAAACTTTCTCCTGAAATTCGGCGATCCATCATCATGAAAAACCTGAATTTTGAAAAAAAGAATCGGGGTAAATTAAAAAAAGATGAATTAAAAGATTTATGGAAATTAATTGAATTGGGTGCCACCGCCCCGGACATGCACACCTTGAGAGTAAAGCTCAATTCACCCATTCCATTTTTACCCGAGATTACTAAACACTATACTTGGTACCCCGTTCCTAAGCATATTGTTCTGAAACACGGCACTATTGGAGAACGGTTCACTTCTTGGACTAAACCCGAAAACCTGGTTGGAAACGGAGCCTTCGTCCTAAAATCGTGGAGATTCAATGACCATATTGAAGTGAGCCGTAACCAACATTATTGGGATAAAAGTAATGTCGGGCTTAACGGTATCCGGTTCCTCCCCATCGGCAATCTCTACACGGAAGACCGAATGTATTTTGACGGTCAGATGCACGTGACCTACAGCATTGCATCCGAACTAATTGAATACTCCCGAAAAAAATATCCAGAACATGTCCGTAGTGAACTTTATCTGGGCACTTATTTTATTAGAACCAATGTTTCCAATAAACCTTTTACGGACCCCCGGGTACGACTTGCCTTCTCCTACTCGCTCAACCAGAAATCACTCATCGATAATGTCCTTAAAGGAGGACAGAAGCCTGCCAGTGGACTGGTTCCTCCCTTCGGGAATTACCCTGCCTCTGACACCGTAACATTTGACCCGGAATTGGCCCGTAAGTTATTGGCCGATGCAGGATACCCTGGCGGCAAGGGGTTACCTGATATTGAATTTCTTACTACGGATAAGGAATCTTCAAAGGTTACTGCAGAGGCATTACAGGCTATGTGGAAGGAACACCTCGGAGCCACGATCAAGATCAAGCAAATGGAATGGACTTCCTATATTACCGCGATGTTTGAAAAGGACTACGACCTTGCCGCTGGTGGCTGGATTGGCGATTACATGGACCCCCTCACTTTTCTTGATATGTGGATGAAAGGGGTAGGAAATAACCGCACGGGTTGGCACAACGAGGAATTTGAGGACATCCTGGGCATGGCTGCCCAGACGGGAGAGGCGGGCAAGCGGTACGAACTACTTGCTCAAGCCGAAGCACTTTTTCTTGGGGAGCGGCCTATACTCCCGGTCTATTGGTATACACGCAATTATCTTCTTCACCCTGATGTAAAAGGATGGAATCCCCTTCTTCTCGATAATCATCCGTACAAATTTCTACGCTTGCAACCGGGTGCCAACAATAAGAAAGGACTGAACTAATGCTCCGCTTTCTCATCGGTCGAGTACTGCAAGGATTTCTTGTTCTTTTCGCTCTATATACCATTACCTTTTTTCTGGCCAAGGCCATGCCGGGGGAGCCTTTTACATCCGAAAAAAATATATCCGCGGAGACGAAAGCAAACATACGCAAACTTTATGGATTGGATAAACCGATCTGGGAACAATACATAGCTTATCCAAAAAATATCATAACGGAGGGTTCATTCGGAATTTCAACCAGCAAGGGAAGGCCAGTAATTGATATTATTGCTCAGTCTTTTCCCAATTCATTAATGCTTGGCCTATGTGCTCTTGGCTTCGCAATCGGAATAGGTGTTCCAATCGGCATACTTTCAGCAGTTCGGAAAAACAGCTGGATAGACTGGTCGTGCATGGCGGTGGCAATGATTGGTATTTGCATCCCCTCATTTACAATCGGCCCGCTCTTGCAAATCTATGTGGCGGCTCATATTCCGGGACTCAAGGTGGCCGGTTGGGGAAACTGGGAGGACATCCTTCTTCCCGCCTTTACCTTGGGACTAGTTTCCGCCGCTTATCTTGCCCGCCTGACCCGGGGAGGCATTCTTGAAGTCCTGTCCCAAGACTTCGTTCGAACGGCACATGCAAAAGGGGTTTCTCCAACCCAAGTAATCCTTAAGCACACACTGAGAGGTGGCCTTCTCCCGGCAGTTGCTTACCTTGGACCGGCTTTCGCTGCCTTGATCAGCGGTTCGTTTATCGTAGAGACCATTTTTCAAGTTCCGGGAATGGGACAGCACTTTGTAAATGCAGCCACCACAAGAGATGAGTTTCTTCTCTTAGGCCTGTCACTATTCTTCGGTTTGCTCATTGTGGTAATGAATCTTCTCGCCGATCTGCTTACCGGATTATTGGATCCTCGTATGAGACATAGCGGAGGGACTGATTAGAAACATGACTAATCAAAATCAAACGACTCCTCAAGGTTCCTCTCTTTGGAAGGATGCCCGGGCCCGCATGGCGAAAAATAGATTCGCGATGGGGGGACTCTGGATAATCATCCTTATGTTCTCACTCTGTTTTATTTTCGCATGGTTTTGTACAGATCCTAACCAAGTCAACCTCACCAATAAGTTTGCTCCGCCTTCGATGGATCATTGGTTTGGAACCGATGCTCTCGGGCGCGATCTATTTGCCCGCATTCTCTACGGCGGACAGGTTTCCATTCTCGTTGGCTTAATCGCCACAGCCGTTTCCGTTGCCATCGGGATCGTTTATGGAGCTGTTTCAGGTTTCGCAGGGGGAAGAACGGATGCAATCATGATGCGCGTAGTGGATACATTGCTTGCCATTCCCTTCCTGGTTCTCGTTATCGTACTACAGGCAACATTAAGTGACTGGTCTGGGGATGCCACCCGATGGATCGTGGAAAATTTCAAATGGGATAAAGAATTCACGGGACGGTTAACCAATGTAATTCCCCTCTTCTTCGCTCTCGGCCTGCTAGGCTGGCTTACCCTGTCCCGAATCGTGCGGGCTCAGGTAATGAGCATTAAGGAACGCGAATTCGTGGAAGCAGCAGTGGCACTGGGATACGGAAAAGCTCGTATTCTTTTTCGACATATTATTCCAAATGTTCTTGGCCCCACAGTTGTCTACTCCACCCTTACCGTTCCAGGCTTCATCATGTATGAAGCAATTCTCTCTTTTCTCGGATTGGGTGTAGAATCACCAAATAGTTCGTGGGGTGTTCTAATCAAAGAGGGTTCCAATTTTTTGGAAACTGAAGTTCAACTTCTTCTTTTACCGGGTCTATTCTTTTCCCTTACTCTCTTTTCCCTTAATTTCCTAGGAGATGGACTTCGGGATGCACTTGATGTAAAAGCCGCCAAAGACTAATGAGTTTGCTGAAAATAAAAAATCTGAAAACTTATTTCCACACCCGTGCGGGCACGAACCGGGCAGTGGACGATGTCAGCTTCTCGATTAATAAAGGAGAAATCGTGGGCGTGGTGGGAGAATCGGGTTCAGGAAAGTCGGTCACTTGCCATACCTTGCTTGGACTTCTGCCCCAACCCCCCGCAAGGGTGGAAGGTGGAACTGTGACTTTTGATGGTGGAGAACTCCTTACTCTCTCCCATTCACGCCTCAGGGAACTCAGAGGGAAACGGATATCAATGATCTTTCAAGATCCCATGAGCTGTCTCAACCCCTACCTGAAAATTATTGATCAAGTAACCGAACCCATTCTTATTCATGAGCATGTCTCACGACAGACTGCAGAGGGCCGTGCCATTGAGATGATGAAAAAAGTCGGGATACGAGATGCCGAGTTAAGAGCCCACTCCTACCCTCACGAATTTTCCGGCGGTATGCGACAACGAGTCATGATTGCCATGGCATTGGTTACCAAGCCCGATCTTTTATTAGCGGATGAACCGACCACCGCACTCGATGTAACCGTACAAGCCCGCATCCTGAAGATCCTTCACGATCTGAAAGATGACCTCGGAATCTCAGTGCTCTTCGTAACCCATGACCTTGGTGTAGTCGCTGACATTGCCGACCGGGTAGTGGTAATGTACCGCGGTAAGATTGTCGAACAAGGGAATACCCGTGATATCTTTGAAAGGCCATCCCATCCCTACGTGAAAGGGCTTCTTGCCTGTAGACCCACTCTTGAAACTCAATATCAAACCCTTCCCACTGTGGACGATTTCCTTCAGTCTGAAGTCGGAGCGGACGGTTCTTTTATTCTCAGTGAACGGACGGATGCAAAAAAACGACTGGCAGGGCTTCAAAAACAACTAAAATGTGAAATTTCGGACAAGGATAACCCGACCACCCTACTGCAAGTTAAAGCACTAAAAGTACACTTTCACTCTGGAGGTGGATTCCTAGGAAAACCCCGCAAGACGATTAAAGCAGTGGACGGAGTCGACCTAACAATTCCA
This sequence comes from Opitutia bacterium, assembly GCA_018646565.1. Classification (GTDB taxonomy): domain Bacteria; phylum Verrucomicrobiota; class Verrucomicrobiia; order Opitutales; family Seribacteraceae; genus Seribacter. The sequence goes on from JABGUO010000169.1 coordinate 12,181, forward strand.
AAAGGTCAAACCCTTGGACTGGTCGGAGAATCCGGATGCGGAAAAACAACCCTCGGGCGGGCTATACTGCGCCTGCAAGAATCTAAATCTGGCTCAGTCCTCTACGATGAAAATGAGCTCACCACTCTGAACCGGTCCGAAATGCTCGGGTTTCGAAAACGGATGCAGATCATATTTCAGGATCCTTATGCTTCCCTTAATCCTCGCCAAACGATCGAACAAACACTCACCGAACCAATGCTCGTTCACAAAATTGGTTCCAATCATTCGGAAAGACGGGATCGAATAGTATCTCTCTTGGATGAGGTTGGTCTTGGATCTAATTTCCTTCTTCGATATCCGCACGAATTTTCTGGAGGACAAAGGCAACGAATTAGCGTGGCCAGAGCACTGGCAGTGGAGCCGGAATTCATTGTCTGTGATGAATGCGTCAGTGCCATGGATGTTTCTGTGCAGGCACAGGTACTTAATTTACTTCGTGAATTGCAGCAAAAAAGAAACCTTACCTATCTCTTCATTTCCCATGACCTCAGCGTAGTAAAATTTATGTCCGATGACATGATTGTGATGAAAAATGGACAGGTCATGGAAAGCGGAAACGCGGAAGAAATATACAAAAATCCTCAATCCGAATACACCCGTGAGTTATTGGATGCGATCCCCAAATCGACTCTTTCCGGCTAGAAAATTCTTATTTTCCACCAGTAAGGATTACTCTATTTAATTAACCCCAATCTTTCACCCGAAAAAAGGAATTGCTGTGCCAATCCGCAAAACTTTCCAAAGTGAGATCGTGCAAAAATTATTTTCTGAACAGGGCTAAAAGATTCGAGGTTATAATGCCTATCCAGTGTTTTTGCGATCCAAGTATCAACGGGAAATGCCTCGGATTTTTTGGCTCCAAAAAGCAGTGCGCAATCTGCAATTTTCGGACCGACTCCCGGTAAGGAAACCAGTTTAGACTTTGCCTCCGAATAGGGTAAATTTATTATTGTACTTAAAAAAGTAGGTTCATCGTTGAGAATTGAAGCCACTCCACAAACATATTTGGCACGATACCCTAATTTTAATTCTCTCAGTTCTTTCTCTTTAACCTGCGATAATACCTGCCAACCGGGAAAACTCCAAATATTGGGGGCAAGTTGAATACCGAATTTTTGTGAAACCAAGTAGCCCAATTCTTTGATTTGCGGAATACTTTTGGCAGAACTTAATAAAAAGTAAAAAAGCATTTCTTCTAATGGTTGATTAAGTATTGTCAGACCCGGGAGGGATTGTACGCATTGGGCAAGAATCGAATCACTTCGCCATGGTAGGTTCTGAACCGCATCATCATAGCTTTTATCTAACCATAGATACTCCTGTATTTCGTTTTGGGTGGCTGGAAATTGTTTTGAAGTTCGCCAATGAATAACCCCGTTTACTAATTTTAATTCAACTAACTTGGAACGAAAAGAACCTAGCCATGTTCCATAATCTGTCGCACTCCAAGTAAAACTTTGCCCTCCTTCCAAAGTCTCTTTTAACCCGAGAAGAGAAATGTTTTTCGGCTTAGCTAATTCCTTCCAAGGGAACATCGAAAAATTATAGTCTGGGAATTAATCGTGGCTCCAAAGAAAACTTTTTTTTAGTAAAAATAAGTCTTCATTTGAATTCTTTAATTCAATCTGCCATGCAATTGGTTTCACTTTATTACTGGTCCAGTCTTTTCCGGTGAGACCAAGAAAAATCTCACTCTTCCCTTCCTCAATAACTGGTAAAGAAAAGGTAAATCGTTCGATTTCGGTTCGACCACTACGAATCACAGATAAAATAATATTCTTTTCGGTTAGGAGTTTCCGAAAATATTGATTCAGAGAAAACGAGAAATATAAACCTTCTCTTTCTTGGTTGGTCCTACAATAAACCATCTTCCCGGTATATTCTTTTCCAGAAAAATACTCGGGAATGCGCGTCAGTTCATTGGCATTAAAATACTGAAGTGAGACACCAGTAAGTTCTTTTCCGAAAAGAACTGAGCTATGCAAAAGCGACAGACAGAGGAGCAGAACAAACTGTTTGCTCACAAAACTACCACAAATCAGCTCTCAGTTGAATCTTTCGATTCTTTCTGAGGGGCTTCTACTTTTTCTTCTTTGGGAGCAGCATCTTTCACTGCTTTATCTCCCAAAACATCCGTAGGTTTGGCTTTTTCTGCGACTGGTTCAGGTTTTTTCTCTACCACCTTTTCTTTCTTGGTAGTTGCAGTCTTTCGAACTGCTTTTGGTTTACTGACCTTGGCCTTAGTACTTTTTGAGGATTTGCTAATTAATTCTTTAACCGCTAATTTCCGCTTTGCAATGTATGCTGCTCTTCGACGACGCTTTAAGATTTTGTTGTATTGTTTGCCCATAATGTA
>JABGUO010000170.1 GCA_018646565.1 Opitutia bacterium
GATGGCCACATTTGCCGATAATCGATGGAAATAAAGTGATTAATCCCAAGGTTTCCGGGAAAGATCAGGAGCAACTCACCAAACAATATACGGAACGAGCAGTTTCCTTTATTGAAAAAAATAAAGAGAAGCCATTTTTTGCCTATATCCCTCATAGTATGGTTCATGTACCCCTATATGTATCAGAAAAATTCAAGGGAAAAAGCGGTGCGGGATTATTTGGTGATGTCATGATGGAGGTCGACTGGTCCGTCGGAGAGATCATGAAAACTCTGCGCAAACATAAGCTCGAGAAAAATACTCTATTTCTTTTTACCTCTGATAATGGACCCTGGCTTAATTATGGTGACCATGCCGGTTCCGCGGCGCCTTTACGGGAAGGAAAAGGTACCATGTTTGACGGGGGTTGCCGAGAACCCACATTAGCCTGGTGGCCGGGTAAGATCCCCGCCAATTCAGTATGCTCGGAACCGGCTATGACTATCGATTTGTTGCCCACGGTGGCAAAAATGATTGGAGCAAAACTACCGGGGCATAAAATCGATGGGAAAAACATTCTTCCCTTGATGCTCAAAAATGAGGCAAAGTCTCCTCAACAAGCATATTACTTTTATTACGGTAATCAATTACAAGCAGTGAGACAGGGGAAATGGAAGCTGCACTTTCCCCATGGGTACCGGACCATGGCCGGTAAGCCCGGAGGAACCGATGGAATTCCAACCAAATATTCGCAGGCGAAAATTGATTTGGCGTTGTTCGACTTGGAAAAAGATATCGGGGAGTCAAAAGATTTGAAATCACAATTTCCCAAAGTGGTTGAACAGCTTTCTGAGCTAGGGAAAAAATTCCATGAAAAACTGGGTAAATCAAAACGACCGGTTGGTAAGATCTGATTCCATTTGATTGGGCCAAGTAAACTAATGCGAAATATCGTCTTATTTCTTGGCCTGTTTATTATTTTTGGGTGTACTCCCGAAAAAGAGGATGTGATCCGCGAATGGAATGAAAAAGGCTGGAAAAAAGTAGGAACACATGGAGTGGAGAGGGAATTTATACGCCAGGGAACTTTAATAAGCGAACAAGCGCAAGCCATTGAAGCTTCTTGGATTGAAAAAGGGGAAAGAAAAACCAAGCTCTACAAACAGGATTCTCATTACTATCTCGCCCTTCGATTCTTTTGTTCGGATGGGGATGAATTTGCCATCGTGATGAAAAAAAGGAAATAAAAAAGGCGATGGATTGCTCCACCGCCTTTTAAGTAAAACTTTTTGAAATTATTGAGACAATGCTTCTTTGGTTGTCTTAATAATAACGGCAGCAATATTATAAGGATCTCCGTTGGAAGCGGGACGACGGTCTTCCAAACGCCCCTTCCAACCATCCTGAATCGTACCCACAGGGATACGAATTGAAGCGCCACGATCCGAAACTCCGTAACTGAACTTATCAATTGACTGAGTTTCATGGGCACCGGTGAGGCGTTGCTCATTGTAGGCTCCATAGACGCGAATATGACGATCAATGTTTTTGCCGAATTCCTCACAAATCTTTTTAAAGAGATCTTCGCCTCCTTCTTCGCGCATTGCTCCGTTCGAAAAGTTTGCGTGCATCCCCGATCCGTTCCAATCCCCTTTTACCGGTTTTGGATGAAGGTCGATTGCGATGTCATAATTCTCCGCAGTCCGCTCAAGAAGGTAACGAGCTAACCAAATTTGATCTCCTGCAGAAGCTGCACCCTTCGCAAAAATTTGATATTCCCATTGGCCCATCATCACTTCCGCATTAATACCTTCTACATTTAAACCAGCTTCTAAACATAAGTGAAGATGCTCATCAACAAGATCACGCCCTTTGGTATTTCTTGCACCCACAGAGGTGTAGTATGGCCCCTGCGGCCCAGGAAAGCCATTCTTAGGGAAACCGAGGGGTAAGTTTGTATCAGGATCAATAAGGGTATACTCCTGCTCAAAACCGAACCAGAAATCATCATCATCATCGCTGATCAAAGCGCGGCCATTAGACTCGTGTGGAGTTCCGTCGCCGTTTAAAACTTCGCACATGACAAGCCAGCCATCTCCGCCAAAACGGTCAGGATCTGGATAAACCGCGACTGGTTCAAGAAGACAATCGGAGGCACCCCCAGTTGCTTGCTCAGTTGAGGAACCATCAAAAGACCATTGCTTGGTATCTTCTAACTTGCCGGTATAATCCTCAACAATTAACGTTTTACTTCGGAGGCTCTGTGCTGGCTGATAGCCATCGAGCCAGATGTATTCTAATTTATGCTTACTCATAGATTGTTATAGATAGGGAAACCCATACGGGTTGTTTGTTATTCAGTAAAGGGTAAAGGATGTTTAGTAATTAGCAAAACCAATGCCAAAGAGAAATTCACGCTTAAAAAGTAACTTTTTTTTACTATTTAGCGGGTTAACCGATTAATTGTCCGATGGATTTTCCGGACAATCTGCCTGCAGGCGTAAATCATCATTGATTGAACCTACTGTTTTTCTCCAAATCTTCTTTTTTTCCTTCATTTTGGAAAAAAGTTTATAATCCAACGAAGAAACAAGCCAGGCATCCTCCTTTAATTCATCTTCCAACTGACCGGGTGACCACCCCGAGTGACCGAGGAAACAGGCAATTTCAATGGAACTATTTTCAACACGTAAAGACTCTGCTTTTTCAAGATCAATTCCAAAATAAAGTTTGAAAGAAGTGGGAGAGTCCAACCATTCCCAAGCGGCAATAATTAGTTTTTCAGTCTCGACTGGACCTCCCTCAAAAACAGGAACTTCCGCGAAATTCTTATGTTGAAAAGAACTGTCAAGTTCGCCCAAGGTTTGGCCGAGTGGACGATTTAGTATTACCCCCAATGTACCGTGATCATCAGAATGAGCGGAAATAAACAGAATACTTTTGAAAAAATTAGGATCCACAAGGGTCGGATGTGAGAGAAGAATGCTCCCTGACAAACAGGTGGGTGTCTTGAATCTGTGCGTAAGGTTCAAAAATGTAAGCGGTTTACTTAAACATCGGTGCAATTTACAAAATTGCAAGCAGAAGATAAAAAAAGGTTAATTGGTAACTTCGATCGTTTCCTCAGAATCGACCTTAGTGGAAACCGGAGTATCTTTCTCGGAGGACAAGACCTCATTAACCTGACCGGGAACTTCTGGCGGAGCAGTTGCCTCCGCATCCCCCCATTGTTCTTCGTAAAGAGCTTTCAAGTGGGTAAAAACTTCCACAATGGATTGATCGCCTTCAATCTCGAACAATTTAAGGATTAATTCCTTGTTGTTCTTCAACTGCAGTCTTTTCCCCAGAGTTTCCATCCCCCTGTAACTATTAATAATTTCCCGTGCTTCCTCTTGTTTAGCAAGTATCCGCTTTGCTTCTCGATATGTAATGCTCATAATACCTATTTAGATTGCTCCGAAAGTAAAACGTTCGAAGTATTTTAATATCTCTTGTAACTTTTTAGAAACAAGTCCCATATGATAGTTGTAGAAGGTTGAATGATATGGCTCGATTAAAAAACGCATTTTGTGAATAAGTTTTTTATTTTATTAGCCAACTTTGATGAATTAAAAGCATCTTTAAAAGAAATTGCTCTATTTCCACAAGAAAAGTTTTACAGATTAGAAATGTTGTTGAAAGATGAAACGCATGAGATGTAACTTTTGGATGACAATCCGTATTTTCTTGATTCCCTTTTTCTTCCTCACTACGCAGGCAAAGCCAAAAGACGATCTATACTCAAAGATCTCTCCGGGTTGCGTAGAAATACTAGTGGGGGGAAGATTAGATGGGTCGGGTGTTATTGTAGATGCGAAAGGGTTGGTGATGACCGCCTTTCATGTGATTAAGAAGAAAAGTAAAAAAATTGAAGCTCTTTCCCGTAATTTGGGAAGGCTACCACTCCGTCTCGTCGCAACTAACCGAGGCAGTGACCTTGCATTACTGGCACTACCAGAAAAAAAAGGCGGGTATTCTTTTCTTCCCTTTGCCAAGCAAATCCCGACAGAAGGAACTGCGGTTTTTTTAATGGGTTCTCCCATTTTTCGCCATAATTTACTACTCCAGGGAGCAATTGCGAGAAGGTCAGAGTCATATTCTTGGTATGATGGAGCGTTCACGAATACTTTTCCAATTACTGGGATTGCCGCACCTGGAACATCGGGCGGACCATGGGTCAATCAGAAGGGAGAAATTTTTGCAATTCAGGTTGCTGGTGTCACAACAGATCGCGGGCATCAAGGAGTAAGTTCAGCAGTTGCTCTTCCCTCAATCAAGTTATTACTCGAAAAGAAAAAGACAATTTCGGTACCCACCATTCAAGCGGCGGTGGAGGAACTTGGGGGGGAA
>JABGUO010000171.1 GCA_018646565.1 Opitutia bacterium
GAGACTGCAAAAAGAGTAGGTGTTGGAGAATTCAAACCCGACGACCTTTCTTGGCATCAGGGAGTATCCGGATGGGTACCGTTAAAACAACTACCCGAGTGGTCACAAATAAATAAAAATCCCCTACCCTCGTTGGCTCCTGAGAAGGATAATATTGAGGATAATTCGGCACTTAAAAATATCACCAAGCATGCAAGTCCGGCTAACTCAAAAAAGATCAATCCAAGGGGTAGCCCAGCTAAAAGCGTAATTTCCTCGTCTCAGTCTTTTGAAGAAAACAAGGACGAAAAGGCAGGGATGGGAATAGTGGGAAAGCTGATGGTTTTAGTTGCTACTCTTGTATTTCTATCAACCCTGGGCGTGGTCGGTTTTCTAGTTTACAAAAACTTGGACCGATTTATTCCACCAACTGATGTAGAAGAGATTGAACAGAAAAACGGGAAAACGAGCGAATCGGAACAGGAAGAAAAAAGTAACTTAATTAGTGAACCAGATCCTTTTGCTGCACCGCAGGATGAATAATTTCTAGCCCCCGTAAAGCTCGGTAATTAAATTACAACCCGGTAATTAACGATTTCAATTGAACGGGGAAATCCGCGGTCCATATCCAGTTCTACCAAGCAACCCTGCATCCCGACATCGCCATCTGCAACTGGACACTTCCTGGGCATTCCATCTATAAACCTTCCGAGGCACGCGTCAATATCCCGGCCCAAGACCGATTCTCTTGGCCCAGTCATTCCTATATCCGATTGATAAGCTGTACCCCCTTTTAAGATTCTTCCGTCCGCGGTTGGAACATGTGTATGTGTGCCAAAGACTAGACTTACTTTTCCATCGAGGTGCCATCCCATTGCTTCTTTTTCGGAAGTCGTTTCGGCATGAATTTCGACAATGATTGCATCGGTGTCGGCCTTCATTTCCTCAACCAAGCGACCTGCTGTTTGGAAAGGACAACTGACTTTTGGTCCCATAAAGGTTCTACCCAGTACGGTGAACAAACCAATCCGATGATTATTAACAGAAATAACTAGTCGATCCCGACCTGGATTAGAAGAAGGCAAGTTTGCCGGACGACAAACTCTATCTAATTGATCGATCTCGCGATTAAAATTCATTTGATCCCAAACATGATCTCCAAGAGTGATCGCATTTACCCCGGATCCAAGAATTTCCGTTGCAGTCTTTGCTGTGATTCCTGCACCACCCGCCGCATTTTCACCGTTGGCAATGATAAGATCAATTTGATTGTTTTTTTTATAACCGGACAACTGATCATTCAAAAATTTCCTTCCCGGTCTTCCGACAATATCTCCTAAAATAAGAATTTTCAATTTCCAGCTTCCTTGCTTTGATAATAACACAGAAAACGATCGTGAACTAAAAGAACCAGATCATCTCGCCCGTCTCCATCCAAGTCCGCAATCAATCCATCACGGGGCTCGTTCACCCCCCCTTTTTTACCGCGATAATGTAAATCTTCTTCAAATACCTTAAAATGAAGAATACTTTTCCATGCTTCTTCAGTCTTGGAAAAGGATAAGAATTCAAGAACATGCTTTCGTCCATCCATACAAATTAAATCAGGCTCTCCATCATTATCAAAATCTCCCCAATCAACTCCACCATGGGTAATCTTTGGTAAATCAGTAAGATACCGCGAATGGATATTTAAGTAACAATCTCCATCAGTAATTGATTTACCAATTACTTGGAAACCACTTGAACTGAATGAGATGAAATTTTTTGGATCATCACCGCTCAAAGAATATACGACTTCTGGTGAACGAATATCTTCTTCAATTTTATAAGCATTTTTGAAAGAACCCCCCGATGTTTTTTTGACCGCTTCCCAATATCCGCTTGAAAAATAAATAAGCTCTTTTTCTTGATCCCCATCTAAATCCTCAAAGAGTGGGCAATTGAGCTCGGCCTGAGGATCAGAAGAGTTAAATTGTTCAATTACCTGTAGTTCCCCTTTTTTCCATTTAAGAGCACGCACCATTCCCTCTCCAGCAATTAATAATTCTGGAGAACTATCTCCGTCCACATCTCCTGTACCGATTCGAGATCGAGTCTTTTCTAAAAGAATGCTTTTACGAAGTGCTGAATCGATGCCGACCAATTCGACTTTTCCCTTTCCATTATTGAGAAGAATCTGGGCAGCTTCGCGATCGGATAAAAGAACGAGATCAATTAAATCATCGTCATCCAAAAAACAGGGGAAAATTGCGGAAGGTTCTCGCCTCCACTCCTCCAATTCGATCTCATAGGAAAGCTGGTATTTTTTTCCTTTTTCGATAGACCAAATTTGTAAAAAAAAGTCTGATCTTTTTTCGACTATTACAATAATTTCATCCAAATTATCCTGATTAAGATCGGCACAATTTGATAATACAGCATCTCCTTCAATTACTAAAGGTTTTGGAAAGGAGAATCTTTTTTTCTCCACGAATTCAGATAGCCCTATAATTTTTTCTTCAGGACTTAAAATGACGAGACCAGGGCTCTTCGTGGAAGAAAATCGACAAGCTGACAGAGAAGTAATGCCTTTTAAGGAAGGATTTTTTTGAGGTAAACCAAAATCATTTATCCCACGACCTTCTAAAAAAAGTAATTCGCCCAACTTAGGTGACGCGGCAACGACATCCCATTTACCATCTGAGTTAAAATCAGCCATTGTCCAAGTCGATTTTTTTGCATCATCAGGAAATAGATCATAGCTAAGAGTTTCGAAAGGGGGAGTTTCTTTTTTCTTTTGCCTCGGTCCAAGAGAAAAAACAGCAACCTCCTTAGAAATTTGATCAATTCCAACAAATTTAAAATCTCTATTCTTTTTTTGCCGAGGAATCGGATTGAAGGAAAAAAGAGACAGATCATAAGAATGTTCTGGACCAAATCCATCTTTGATACCAAAGCGTAAACGAATGGAACGTTCTTTTCCTGGATTCAAGTAAAGCCAATCATCCAACTCGTCATTATTTATATCGAGAATATGAAGTCCACTCGCACTTTTACTTTCTTCCCGAAAAAGAGTGGATGGATATTGAGGTTTACCCTTTTTAAATGGAATCATTTCAAGACCGACCTCAGTAAATAGAAAAAGCTTGGTTAACCGATCCACTTTTCCCTCCACCACCTTGATCGAATTTGAACTTGAACGAAGTTTAGAAGTTTCAATTTCGATAGGTTCTTCCCATTTTAAATCAGTATTACGAAAATGAATATACACTCCATGTTCAGGACTCCCTTGAATAACATCAAGAAAACCGTCTCCATTTAAATCCCCTACTGCTAATGCGGTAAGACTTTCCGGAACAAATATAAATTCCTTCTTATAAGGTGCATCTTCTAGGTCTGGATTCCACCGATCTCTCTGAACAGGATTTACTCGCTCCGGTACCTTTCCATCTTTGGTACGATAAAGAATTTCGATTCTCGAGCGATCCAGATTAAAAAACAAAAGATCATTCAATCCATCTTGATTTAAATCCTCAGAAATAAATGTCCGAGCGTTCCAACTTGCTTTGATTACTTCAGGGGGAGAAAAACGAAAAGAAGATGCATTCAAAATCCAAGAGGAAATTAAAAACACCCATACAAAAATATATGGCTTTTTTTTAATCATAGGAAAGTTCATTTAGCCGAGATTGGGAATAACTCAGCCCTTCCGATCAAACCGCGTTTTACGTATTTTGTCCAACCGAGGAAGAAATAAGGTAATTTTGGAAAGTCAGCAACTTTGAGGTCGATCTCCTCCTCCGCTTCTAAAGCACTTACAGCTATGGGAACTAAAAAACTAACCATTTGATCCAAATCCAAATAATCAAGTTGCCCCACACTATCAGGTAAGTTTTTCAAAGCTCTTTTGATTTCTTTTTTCTGCCATAAAGAACGCCCCTTACCCTGCAAACGATTGATCATTTGATTAAGTTGATTATCTTCCCCCATTGCCAAGAATAACCAATTGTCTGTTACTGTATAACTTAGAGAAACTCCACTCTCCTCCAATCCACGAAGTTTTCTAACTGTCACGCCCTTATGAACTCGATCTTCAAACAGTTCATTCCCTGGTGCCAGAGAATCAATCATTGATCTAAGTGAACGATCAAATAATTTCGAGTTTGTTAATGAAATCCCGTAGAATGAAGGATTAGCCTTTTCAAAATCTTCAATGGTTTTCGCCTTACCACTTAAGAGAGAAAAGCTCATTACTTCATCGCCGAGAGAACCCAGTACATCTCTCCGGAACGCTACCCCTGCCTGTTCTTCAAAAGCCTGTATTTGAGAATTCATTAGAAGTAAGAGTTGGGGACTCAACCCCTTGACAATTTTCTCAACAGTTGGCCAAAGCATGGCCATATCATACCGTGCAGAAGTGGCAGTAAAAGCCTGACTAGGAATAAAATCATAGGGAATGACTTCTTCCTCATTGTCGTGTTGGAAAAAAGAAAATATCCCTTCGTATCGATTAAAAAATGCTCCACTTGCTAAAACTAATTTTTCATCAGACGGATCAATTTGAATTCCAATGCAGTCTAATGAATCTAAAGCCAGCCCA
>JABGUO010000172.1 GCA_018646565.1 Opitutia bacterium
GGAACTACAATGTGACACGGCCCTTTTTTGAACTGATTGATTCCCTCAAGCAATGCTCGAGCTTGTCCCTGTAACCGCTTCACATCGCTTCCCACTCCACCCGCTCCATGAAGATAAATTAGAAGTGCAGGTTTATTATCTCCCGTCCCTTTTGCGGAGAATAAAAGGTATTCAGGATTTAAACATTTTGTACTCTTTGAAAATTTTGAATCCAAGGTCCGGACTTCTGGCTGTTCGCGTTGACTAAATAACGAACCAAGTAAAAATAATGGAATGAATGCAATGAATAGATTTTTCATACCATTCATCATTTGAAATAGCCTCTAAAAGAACAAGGCTAGATTACACAATTTTGACTTATTTTTAGTCCGCATCGCGCTTGTCAACGAACTCGTCAAAAACTTTTTTATCGTGATTGATCGCCCGGTAAGTGCGTACATTGTCTTTGATCTCAACTTCAATGACATGGCGGGTGGGTTCGAATTTTTCAACATACCAATACTCTTTAGCACCAGGCTTTCTTGTGTTTACTCCCCAGGCGCCGTCGCCAATGTAAAGTGTACCTGCTGGGTCTGTTTTATCCCCCTTCAAAAGTTTCGAACGCTTGTAAACATGATGATCATTCTCAAAAGCGGCATCCAAACCAAACTCATCAAATAAAGGAACCCAATGCTTTCTCATACTTTTACTGATGGGACTATTCAAACCGCCCTTCATGATTCCGTAAGCGGGAAAATGATAGAGTGCAAATAAGTGGGTACGATCCTTGCGAGAAGTGAGTGAGGATTTTAAAAATTCGACCTGACTTTCAATGGAATAGGTATGGGAGGAGTCGAGTATTACCACAGATAAATCTTCGTATAGATCGATGGTATAATAGGATTTCAGTTTTTGTGGAAATGGAAATAAGTTGTAAAACATAGGTGCTTCCTTAGGAGTTTTTCCATACCCGCCATTTACCTCATGGTTTCCAATCGCTACCACAAAAGGTATGGAATACCCGTCCTTAGTCACCGCATGGTCTGCGTATTCCTCAACCCAATCGAGCCACCGGTCCCACGACTTGCCATTTGCATAAGCCAAATCTCCACCGAGTAATGCAAAACTTGGGGAACGGGAAGCCATCGCCTTTACCCCATCCTTGTGAAAATCAGGGGAATGCATCATATCCCCACCCGTTACAAAACTGATGCGATCCGGTCGTTTTGCTGGAAGGGTTTGGGCACGAAATTCCTTGTCTCCCAAAAATACCCGATATCCAGTATCTGGGCTCAAACCCGTAAGTTGAACCTGACAGACCTCCAACCCCGAACCCTTGTAAAAAGAATGTCTATTCACCTCCGCGGAACTTGGAAATTGATCATCTGTTTTGCCCCAAAGAAAAAGGGTTGGATCTTTATCTTTCACTAACCAAATCACATTCAGCGTGGTGGACGGAGAATCCGTCCAGGTAAAAAGAGCTTCCTCAATTCCTTTGGCCCCACTAAGTGGATTCGTAAAAGATAATAAAAAGGATGTTAATACAAAGAGTAACGGTGAGGAGAATTTCATAGTTTTTAAGCAGTTATATACAGGACTGATGCTAATGGTAGTGGTAATTTGTCAGTTTTTAAAAAGTGTTGTAAAGTTCGAATATTTACTTACTCCACGATCCATTAGAATTTAACGAATAGTTGATTCGGTAAATTAAAGTCTATTTTTTGATCAACAGATTCCGGTTTTTTTCTCGGCCATAGCCTATTACTTCCATGCGGTCATCAAGAATACGAATTATCGAGTACGCACTAGTTTTAGTTTCCACCATTCCTTTGAGAGTTAGGAAATGAATGCCGTTCTTCTGGGCATAGTTTCCCTTATGATTATGTCCATTAATATAAGCTTTTACGGAAGGAAAGCCTTCAATCAATTCGATCACTTCTGTAGCATTCCATAAATTATGGGGATCTGCGGGAAAGACCGGGAAGTGACAAAACAAAACAACTTTTTCATTCTTTGTCTCCGATCTGATCAAGATTTCCTTTAACCAAGACATCTGCTCTTTTCCTACCGCTCCATTCCACTTGGGTAACCTGATTTTATTTTCGCGGTAGTATACACCCGCTTTCTGATATTCCAGACTGTCTTTTGGGTAGGCATGGAAACTGACATCATTCCCATCCAATACAATGAACCGCCAGTCTTTCACTCTGAATTCATAGTACTTTGATTTCATACCCATTCGCTCCGGAACTTTGGCTTTCCATTTATCGGCAACATCGAAATCATGATTTCCAAGGGCATGGTATGCCGGCATTTTCAAAGATTGATAGATCGGGAGGACTTTATCAAAACTGATATAATCCCGATCAATGAAATCACCCAGGTGGATCACAAATTTGAGATCGTGACTATTTAGCTTCTGAACACATTCATGAAGCTTTTTTGCAGAGGATGAATAATGCCTGGATCCCCGATTTGGCCCACTGCAATACTGACAATCCGCAATCGCTCCAAAGGAAAATTTATACTTTGCTTGCTTGGTTTTATGCTCCAGCCAGGGACTCACTTTTTCTGCCCATTTCTTGGCGTGTGCATGTAAACCCGAATCACTAAAATGAACACCCTGGCCATTCCGGCCCCGTAGATTTCCTTTTAATTGATCGGTGTCGGGGCCTTCCAATGCGACGCATTTTTTCCACAGAGCAGCCTGGGCCACTCGGATATTTGGGTCGGATTCATCCCCCGGGACATGATAACTTGCCTGTGCCACAAACCAAGGGATTGGCCAGTCAAGTTCAACCCGGGTTCGCTCGATTAATTGGGTTAAATACTTTTCATATAATGGACCCGCTAAGGTACGGGTCGGATCTTTTTGATTGGCATCGCTTTCTCCCTGATGCCAGAGCACCGCACGAAAACCATTCTTTCCAAATGCTTTCATACGCTCAATAAATCCAGGGTATACCTTTCCTAAACTCTCCCATTCACCATCCTTAATTTTACGAACCTTATTTTCAACGGTTGGAGGATTTCGAAACCTGGAGCCTTGTGGCAACCATTCCCGCACACTGGTCCCGCCCTGTCCGTAAGCTATGATTCCAATTGGCATTTCAAATTCACGGACCAGCAAATCACCAAGCAATGGCATAATGCTACCTCCCCTTCCACCAGCGCCGGGTTGTGGATCAATGGCCAACTGCCAATTCTTTTTTTCAAAATCAAATGCGGAAACCAATCCCGTTTGGGTCGCCTGTTTTTTCTCGCCGTAATTTCCTGAGTTCGACTGCCCGGCCACCACAAAGATCTCTCCCACTCCAAACTGAACAACTTGCGAATAATTATTCGGATTCACTCCTTCTCTTACTTCCAGTCCGTACCAACCACCAGCTGGCATCTTCAGTCGGGATAAATGATTTTGATTCTTCCATTCACCTGATAGCTTTTCCCAAGTTTTATTTTTATCCAAACGGTATTCCAGTAAACCGCTTTTAGAAACCGGTAATGAAGTAGTTACCTGAATTTCAACCCAAGCCGTATTGTTAGAATCTCTTTGAATAATCTGGTATTCAACCGGAGAGGTTATTCGATAAGTGGGCTCGGCCTTCTCGGCTTGGATATATGCAACGAAAATAGAAAGTAGAAAAACCAAGCAAAGAACCGTTTTCATAATAAAAGGCCTCGAATATTATTCGAC
>JABGUO010000018.1 GCA_018646565.1 Opitutia bacterium
AGGTTTTTCGTGGTTTTCATATCCACCACTTCATCATCACTCATCTCACCCGCCACGAAATCGAAAGTAATTTTCTTCTCATCGGAGACCATATTTCTACTTCCGTCTTTTCCCCACATGGGCCAATCTGCACCGAGCAAACTGGAAATCGAAAAAAGGAATATAACGAGTGGGACTGTTGATTTATTAATCATATGTAATTTCATAGAGATTTAAATTAATTGTTATAGCGGATAGACAAATTATCGAAATATACCTTTTTCTTACTCTGGGGTGACATTGCATAAACACCTGGAGCACCTTGTAAGTGAGGAGTCTCATGTGCCACCTCGATAGTCCATTGATCTGGTTCTTCGGCCGATTTTGGCCAGGCTTTAGCCCGAATCATGCCCGTTCCGTCCTCGATAATGTCTACCCGGGTTTTTAATGTATACCAAATATTTGTCCTAAAAGAAAACGGAACAGAATGCCTAAATCGATCGTAGTTTGAAACAATTTCTAGCTTTTGACCATTTCCAATCAATGCAAATATATAACGCTGATTAATTAATCCAATATTTGATTTTGTGCGACGATCTCCATCAGTCATAACATCGGCTTCAGCAGTATAATTATTCATATCCTTATGCCCTACAAAATTGATGGCCCTTTGAAATAAAATTCGATCCAAAGTATTTCCGGCCACTAAATTTCCTGATAGCTCCTGTACCTGCCATCTCATTCTTGCCCCAAGCCAGGCAAGGGGGGCATAAGAAAATGGGATTTGGTCCGAACTTTTCTGGGTTAATGAAAATCCTTCCTCAAAATTTTCTTCATAGGGTAAGTCCTGAAGGATCCGGCCTCTAGTAACACCGTGCAAGTCACCCTTACTTACCCGGATAGCACCTGCAGAAAGCGTGGCATCCTTTTCGGCTACCAAGATTCCGTTAGGCCTTATTTCTGCATCTACTTTAGATTGAACTTTTGCAGTTGGCGGAATCCATTTTGCCCAACTTAGACCCTCTTCAATTTCAGCAATTCTTTGGCCATTCTCATTCAAAGAAAAAACCTTAAAGGCGAGTGAATCTCCTGACTTAAGTGCAAATTCTGCTGGAATTACTTGTAAAGAAACGGCTTTTTGACTGCTGAGTTCTTTTTCTGATTGATGTGAAATAAATGCAGGAGCGACTTTATTGGAACCAAAG
This sequence comes from Opitutia bacterium, assembly GCA_018646565.1. Taxonomy (GTDB): domain Bacteria; phylum Verrucomicrobiota; class Verrucomicrobiia; order Opitutales; family Seribacteraceae; genus Seribacter. Next base: position 1,185 of record JABGUO010000018.1, read on the forward strand.
CAATAAAGTCTTTTTTTGGATTGAACAAATACTCGCCCGTGTGCAACTGCCGGAGCCGCTAAACATGAACCATCAAGTTGAACCTGGCTTATTACAACGCCTTCTTGCCCTGTGTCCTTCACTACGGAAACTTGACCGTCAAACATGGGAACAAAAAGTTTCCCATCCGCCCAAACGGGGGAGGCATGAACCTGATCGGGTGCCAATTTTAGAGTCCAGATTTCTTCTCCTGTACCAGCATCTAAACAAACGAGTTCGCCCCGTTTAATCGTAGTGTAGACTCGATCATCTTTATAAACCGGAGTGCTCGTAAATGCTTCCATTGAATTATTCCTCCAAACTTCATCCTCTTTTCCAAGAATTAAAATTTCTTCGTTTAACGAGGGAAGTTTTTTGGGTTTTTGAATCGCGACCATTCTGCCAATGGTGGAAGAATCAATGTTTTCCTTACCATGGACCGCAATCACAGAGTTTTCGTGAATAACTACTCCGGAATTGACTCCTCCGTACGACATCTGAAATCGCCACAATGGCTGGCCTGTACGTGCATCGATGCAAACCACATGCCCGCAACCCGTACCACTGTAAAAGACTCTTCTTCCACTTGGCAAATCTTCAAATGTTAAAGGCGAAAAAGAACTGTCTTTCGGGGTAATTCCAGGAGTCGATGACCAAACTAAATCTCCAGTATTTTTATCAAATGCATAAAATCGATCCCGTGCAGGTCCCTGTTTGCCCCAATTAGCGGTAATTGCGTGAATGATCACTAAATCTCCATCCACGCAGGGCCCACCTGTCCGCCCATTAGGAAATGTTAGTCGGGCAAACTCCTCCATTAAAGAACGTTCCCAAAGCTTATTTCCATCCGAGTCATACCCAATTAATAATCCCGGACTAGTTTGAAAATAAACATTTCCTGTAGCAGGATCGACTGAAGCAGCCCCTACTCCATATCTATTATATACAATATCACTTATGAAATCACTATGGGTACGCTCCCAAAGAACTTCGCCGGATGCCGCATCAAAGCAAACCAAGGCCTCCTCCAACTCCTCTTCTACTCCATAATAACCGAATTGGTATGCTCTACCCCCAGCAATTACGGGTACTCCACCGCCTTGTATTTCGTGGCTCCACAAAAGAGATTCATCATCTAAACTAAGAATATCAGGCAAATTGGTCTGCTTAGAGACTCCGCTTCCATCCGACCCACGCCAAAAAAGCCAATCCTGGTCCATTGTGAATGTTTTTTTGACCTCTTCCTTAGAAACCCTCTTGGAACTGCTAACTGGAGAACAACTGGAAAGAAAAGTAAAGATCAAGCAAGTGGTAAATATTTGATAAATCATTGGATAATTCAGATTAATGTGGATTTATTTTAAATTAGTACTTGTATGTACTATATTGTCAAATACCGAAGGTCTAAAAACACTATTTTATAATTATAGGTGAAACC
>JABGUO010000173.1 GCA_018646565.1 Opitutia bacterium
TCTCCATTTGCCCTTCCAATTGACCGCAATTCTTTGCAACAGCAGAAATTTCCATCCTCAACCAGACAATCGAAAGTGCCCCACCTCCAAAAAATAACAATAAAGTAGAACCGAGAACAAAAATATATCGACTGAAGTTTCTTGTCTTAGTATTCACTACAAATTAGGTTGCTCTATTTTTCTTAATACACGCATCCTGGCGGATCTACTACGCGGGTTGGCCTCTACTTCTTCCTTGGATGGAATAATGATCTTGGTATTCAACATCTCTGCACATACTTTTCTATCATCCAACACGCTCCTATCCCATCTGTGAACAGGGCGACCCGCCATTTTCCTCATGAACCTCTTGACCATCCTATCCTCCAATGAATGAAAGGAAATTACTGCAAGAACTCCACCGGGCTTGAGTGAGCGGAATGCTTTAGGCAATGTCACTGCCAATGCCTCCATCTCACCGTTAATGGCAATCCTAATTCCTTGAAAAGTCTTGGTTGCGGGATGAATTCGCTGTCTAATCCTGAGACCACCCACCGCATTGGAAACTAGCTCTGCAGCACTCATTGTTCTTTGCAGTACTCCCGTACCCCTCGCGTCAAGGATGGCATTAACAACTCGATTCCAACGGCGCTCCTCTCCATACTCACGAACTGCACGCACCAGGCTTTCACGGGATGCAGTTTCTAAAAATTCTGCTGCACTTTGACCCTCTCTTGGGTCCAATCGCATATCAATAGGTGCATCCAATCTAAAAGAAAAACCTTTTAACGGTTCCATCAACTGGAAAGAAGAAATCCCTAAGTCCATCAGCACGCCGTCAAAATCTTCTGGCGATGATACTTCGTCCATCTTCTGGAAGCTCAAGTCGTGAAAAGTAAAACGATCCCCAAACTGACAGGATGTTTTTTCAGAACGAACCAGAGCATCGGGGTCACAATCAAAGGACACGAGCTCCGCCACCTCGCTTGCTCCTAAAATCGCATCTGAGTGACCACCACCACCGTAAGTCAAATCTGCAAACCTGCCTCCATTCTCAGGCTTAAGGAAGCCCAAGCTCTCCTCCAATAAAACTGGAACATGCTTTACCATAGAAGGAGCACACACAAATTCAACAGCACCACAATACATCAGAAAAATCCAACCCTCCCTTTTGACCCTTCAATATTCTAGCTGCGAGAAAATCACCTGAGTGACCCGAAAAAGAAACGCGAGGGAACCGGGGCAGTTCAACACATTCTCCCTTTATGCAAGCAACCACCCTAAAAGTTGCCCGCAGAATGTGTTCTAGAATCATAACCCCAACTCCCTCATCGCATCAAAAATATTTCTTTCATCCGCTGCCTCACGCTTGCCGTACCGGTCCTCGGACCAAATCGCAAAAGCGGAAAAGTTACCCACAAGAACAGCTTTACCAGATATTCCCGCATGTTCTAAAAGCTTATCGTTTAAATTAATCCGCCCCTGCTTGTCGCATCCAAAAGAATGCGCCTTCGAAAACAACTCCATTAATAAAGATTGAGCCCTCGCATCACTAAGACTTGCAGTCGACACCTTCTCCTCTAAGCGAGAAACCATCTTAGGAGGATAAACTGTAACATAACCCCCGGGATTCGGCAGAGCGAGATAGGTATTATCCCCGCCCGATATTCTCCATTTTGAAGGAATAGTAACCCTGCCTTTGGAATCAAGTGCATGCACAAATTCACCGACAAAATAAGTTGTATTATCTTCTGCCATTTCCGATCCAATATTTATCCACTAAATTCCATTCCTACCCACTTCATCCCATTTTAACCCACCATGGTCAAGTTTTTTTTATATTTTTATTGTTTTATCTAAAACTCGAGGGTTCTATTTTCTTTCAATTATCCCTCCACAAGTCCATTATTAGGAGTCTCTTAATGAAGAAAAAAGGAAAAATCAGAGCAGATGAATTGGTATTAAAAAATGGCCTCTGCGAAAGCCGAACCCAGGCCCAAGCCTGTATACTTGCCGGGCAAATCAAACTGGGAACCGAAAAAATTGACAAAGCAAGTAAGATGCTGAGTCAAGATAGTGAATTAACTTTAGTTCGTCCCCCACCCTTTGTTGGGCGCGGAGGACTGAAGCTTGAAAGTTTTTTTAAAAAATTCCCTATCCCCATCAAGGGAAGCGACATTCTTGACCTTGGCGCATCGACTGGTGGGTTTAGCGATTATTTATTACAGCAGGGAGCAAAAACTGCGACCTGCGTCGATGTTGGGCACGGTCAACTCCATTACAAATTAAGAATGGACGAAAGGGTCACCAATATAGAGAAGACTAACTTGCGTAATTTATCGGCAGACCGGTTAACTTTTTACCCATTTCCAATAGTAGTAATGGACTTATCCTTTATCTCGCTTTCAAAAGTACTAGTCCGGGCATGGAGTTTTTTGGATACCGGAGGCCACTTGATTGCTTTAATCAAACCCCAATTTGAATGCAAAAAAAAGGAAGCCGATCTTGGCCGGGGTATAATTAAAGATGAATTAATCCACAAAAGAGTGCTTCAGGATATGATTGACTTTGCAAATCAAA
>JABGUO010000174.1 GCA_018646565.1 Opitutia bacterium
AATTCAATGAACTTCATGAAACAATAATCGAGTTACGCTCGAAACTAGATCACGACCATGCCAACTAAAACCAATTCCCCCGAACCCAAGAGGAGAACAGCAAGGTTCTCCGACATGCTACTTCAAGTTACCACAGACTTAGCAAAAACTAAAAGCTTAGACGAAGCTCTTGAAACCTTAGTTAAGATCACTACATCAACCATCGGTGCAGAGAGAGGAACTATCTTTTTAAACGATTCCTCGACCGGAGAATTATATTCACGAATTGCCCAAGGAAGTTTTCGTAGGGAAATTCGCATCATGAATAGCAAGGGGGTTGCTGGATGGGTCTTTTCACATAATGAAGGTGCTATCATTCCCGACGCGTATAAAGACGATCGTTTCAACAAAGCTGTAGATGTAAGAACGGGATTTCGTACAAAAAGTATTCTTTGTGCCCCTCTAAGAACTGTTAATGGAGAGAAAATTGGGGTTTCACAGATTCTCAACAAAATTGACGGTGAATTTACCCAAGATGATTTAGAACTACTCGCTGCAATGACGGAACAGGCAGCTATTGCTATCCAAGGAAATATTATCGTTGAGCAAGTAGAGGCAGCAAGAAAACAAGAGTTAGAATTCCTTGATGTAGTTTCTCAGGTCGCATCGGAACTTGAACTTACTCCACTCTTACAAAAAATCATTTCCACAATTTCAACAATGTTGGATTGTGAAAGAGCCACTCTCTTTATCAATGATGAAAAGACCAATGAATTATATACCGAAGTCGGAGAAGGCTTGGACGAGAAGTCTATAATACGGTTCCCAAATCATTTGGGGATTGCAGGAACTGTTTTCACATCCGCTAAGCCTGTTAATATACCCCATGCCTATGCAGACCTGCGTTTCAATCCAAGCTTTGATAAGCAGACCGGATTTTTTACACGGTCCATTCTTTGCATGCCAGTTCTCAACAAAGAGGGAAAAACCATTGGTGTTAGTCAAGTCCTCAACAAACGCGGTAGCTCTTTTAATCAAGAAGATGAAAAGAGGCTAGCGGCATTTACCTCCCAAATTTCTATGGGTATTGAAAATGCCAAACTTTTTGATGATGTACAAAATCAGAAAAATTATTCGGAAAGCATTCTCTCGAGCATGCACGATGCAGTGATCACAATAGATGAGAATAAAATGGTTAGGACCTGCAATCCGGCAGGACTGAAAGTGCTAAAAATCTCTAATTTGATTGATGTTCTAAACACATCCTTAATCGAATTACTGGGATCCGAAAACTCTTGGCTAACCAATAAGTTAGAATCAGTAGATGAACAGGAAGAGTTTCTAGATGCCACCCTACTCATCCAAGGAGATAAGCTTTCTGTCAATGTTTCCACCACCCCCCTGATTGGACAAAAGAATGAAAGTATGGGTGTTATGATCATGATTGAAGATATCAGTTCTGAAAAAAGAATGAAGTCTACCATGTCTCGATACATGGATCCTGAATTAGCTGATCAATTAATGAACGCAGGTGAGAGCGATGATGTTATGGGAGGAAAACAAAGCACGGCATCCGTTTTGTTTTCAGATGTTCGAAGTTTTACTACTATCACTGAAGAACTTGGAGCCCAAGGCACTGTTAAGCTCTTAAATGATTACTTTACCATAATGGTTGATTGCATAACAGATGAAGGTGGCATGTTGGACAAATTTATCGGTGATGCAATGATGTGTATTTTTGGCACCCCTATTCCCCACGAAGACGATCCGGACCGAGCGGTTCGTGCAGCCATTCGTATGATGACCGACCTGAAGGTTTTTAATGAGAAAAGAGCGGCTGAAGGTAAAATGCCTATTGATCACGGTATGGGAGTTAATACTGATTCGATTGTCTCTGGAAATATTGGTTCGCCCAAAAGAATGGACTATACGGTCATTGGAGATGGGGTTAACCTAGCTGCACGTATCGAGAGTGCCTGTAAACAATACGGCGCTCATATTCTTATAAGTGAATTCACATACAAAGCGGTTAAAGCTACATACCGAACACGACAAGTTGACTATGTTATTGTTAAAGGAAAAACAGAACCAGTTGGAGTCTTCGAAGTGCTCGACTTTCATGATGATGATTCTTATCCGAATATGATTGAAGCTCTCGGTAATTTTAACGATGGGTATCGGGCATGGAATGATGGGAAGTGGGACCAAGCCATAAAATTGTTTAATTCAGTTAAGAAAATTAACCCCGAAGATAAAGCTGCTCAACTTTATCTTGATCGCTGTGACTATATGAAGAAGAACCCACCCAAAAAAGAATGGGATGGTGTTTGGGTAATGACCTCGAAGTAAGGGCTTCAATCCATGGAACAAAACGCAAAAAAACTCTTAGAAAGAGCGATCGAACTTGATCCTAATCTTGCTAATGCTCATTTCAAACTAGGCGTTCTTTATCAATCTGAGCAAAAGTACGATTTAGCATTAAAATATTTCGAACAAGCAGTTTCAATCAATTCAACCTACGCTGAGGCGGAATGTGAACTTGCAATCGAACTTACTCGACTAAGTAAGCATGAGGATGCAAGAGAGCATTTTCTAAA
>JABGUO010000175.1 GCA_018646565.1 Opitutia bacterium
GAACATACTGTATGGATCACCGCCATTTTCCATTTTGTTTTTTGTGAACGAACGGGCGAGTGGATTAATTGGGGGTGTGGTTCCATCCTTACTGTGGCAGGATGTGCAATTTTGAAGGTATAATTTCCGTCCTGCTTCGAGGTAGTCATCATCTGGCTTTGCCGAATTAAAGTAGGCCAGTTCACGATGGTTTACATTTTCGAAATCGTTCCATGCAATCAAAGATCCCGGGAAAGCTCCCCCTTGGTTCAGTTTACTGATTTCCTCCCCGTCAAAGGGACGGTTATGGAGCTCGAAATCATCAATCTTCCCATCGAAGTAATCCCCATATTTTCCTTTACCTAAAACTGCGGCTCCGAAATGATAATGATCAAATTGGGTGGCATAGCCCATCTGTCCACGCCCGCCCTGCGCCATTTTTTCGGCATTTAAATAAATGGTTGGGCCGGTAGCCTGGCCGTAGGAAATGACCACATGATTCCACTGCTCTTTCTTGACCCCTTTCACAACTAATTTCCAAGGTCGCTTTTTCTGTTTCGGGTCACCAAAGGAAAGGGAACCACTTTCATAAGTTAAACGATAAGCCTCCCCGTTATTTTCATTCCGCACGATCCCCAATAAATCTCCTTTTTTATCGGACCTTGCCTCGAACCATAGAGAAAGGGTCCATCCGGAAAGTTCTCCCATCGGAGAACCACGGTAATACCCCTTGCTCATTGCGAGGCCGGATCCGAGAGTTGGGAGGTTTTTTTGGGGTAGTGGTGTGCGGCCACCTTCGAATTCAACGGAGATCGCTTGAAAAGATGAACTTATCAAACCGGCGGCAATAAGGAGGGGTTTGAAAAGGGAAACGATGGAAAGGTGATTTTTCATGAATGACCGGGCTTAAAAATATGAAATATGAAGGCAGAATCTATTCCCTAGGAAAAGGCTCTGCAAAACGCAAGCAATACGGCAGGTTTCCCCGCTTATTTTTTGCCGTGATCTGGGTCGTTCCGTCCGTCAAAATACTTCTCACGAATCCACATCGGCTGCCAGCGGTCCAGTGTTCTCGCGTTGTTATTGTAGCTGGGCTTGAAGGGCAATTGTTTTTCCGACTGTAAGGGGTAGGAGTCTTTGAGATTTGTTCTCCATGCAATCATTAGTTGCTCCATTCTTTTTTGTTGTTTGGAGAAGTTCTTATTTTGGGCGAGATTCTTTATCTCATGCGGATCTTCTTTCAAATTGAAGAGAAGTCGATGATTAATTTGCGGATAGATATGGAGTTTCCACTTTCCGTCATTAACGCTCCTCTGGTTATCCTGAAAGGGCAGGAAGAGAGATTTTCTGACCTCTTTGGCATTTCCCCGGATGATCTCAGTTAGATCTTCGGAGTCGATCTTATTTTCAGGTTTAACCTTAACCAAATTGCAGAGCGTGGCATAAAGGTCATGCACATAAGTAAAAGCCTCACTCGATTTCCCCTTTGGTATCCCCGGTCCACTTAGTATAAGCGGGCATTGCATACTTTGCTCATAAACATTTTGTTTACCCAATAGTCCGTGACTTCCCATGGCCAGGCCATGATCAGCGGTATACACGACAATGGTGTTGTTTGCATGCTCACTTTTTTTCAAGGCTGATAAAATTCTGCCCACCTGATTATCAAGATGGGTGACTAATCCATAATATTCACAGAGCTGATCACTGATCATTTCCTTTGTGCGTGGCCATGGTGCCAGTCCCTCGTCCCGTCCGGAGGTAGCTTGGGGCGCATTCTGAAAAGGATGCTCTGGAAGAAAGTTTTTGGGCAGGGGAGGCCGATTCTTGTAATAAATCTCACGATATTTTTTGGGCGGGTTTCGAGGATCGTGGGGGGCCATGAAAGAGACATAGAGAAAGAAAGGATTTTCTTTTTCTGCCTTTTGGATGAAAGATATAGCATCGTTTGCAAAGACAGTACTGGAGAATTCTCCTGCCGGTCTTTTGTCGCTCAGCTTTCCATCCTTCAGGTCCTGCACCTGGAAATCAGTGTGATCGGCCATACCTCCCATGTAAACGGATCGTCCATTGGAAAAAGACTGATCCAAGGTTTTCTTTCCATTGTGCCATTTGCCAATAATGAAAGGCTGGTAGTTTCCGCTTTTTTTAAGCAGGGCGGGGAGAGTCCGGTTTGACCCCCAATTTGCCTGAGGTTTTTCGCGCGGCAGGGACATCCAATGCTGACCGGTCATGAGCATGGCCCGACTGGCCACGCAAACGGCCCCACTGAAGGAACCGGCACAATAGTTTTTACGAAAACTAAATCCTTCCTTTGCCAGTCGGTCTAAATGAGGAGTCTGGATATGAGGGTTGCCGTGAGCGCCAATCGTATCTGCCCGTTGGTCGTCGGCAAAAAGAAAGAGAATGTTGGGCCTTTTCTTTGCCGGCAGGAAGGTACCAGAAAGAAGGAGAGCCAACAATAACCGGATCATGAATCAGCTGGCTACTTTTTCCCGGTAGGATTCCACTTCCCAGTTTTCGATAAATTCCCGTGCCCGGTCGGTCATGTACTCCACGCTGCCAAAAGCTTGGGAAAGCTTAAGTACTTGAGCACCATCCTGTGCAAAGAGCAAGGCCAGTCCCGCATTTTTCTGGGTCTTACCCAACCCATAGATACGATTGCTATGTATAAGAACTTTGGGAGCAAACCCGTGCTTTTTCTGGTAGGCGTCGGCATTTTCCTGAGTCAATTCATCTGAAAAGGGAAAGGCCCGTGCATAAACGAGATGATCCGGGGTGATCGGCCCGGGAACGCATTCGAAAAATCCAGAGGATTCAATGAACGCGGCATCCTCCCCAAATATTTCCTGAATTTTAGACTCTGCTTCGGAGTCTCTGGTGCCCTCGGAGATACCAAGATCTTCGGTGATTCCGAGTTTTTCATATTCCTCTCTCAGTGGATTCATCACACTGGCATAGAGAGATCGGATTTCCTCTGCGGTATCTCCAGATACGAAAATACCGTGATTCTTGAGCATTATAATCTTAGGGATTCTCCCATGCTCTGCTTTGTACTGATCAATACGATCTTTTAATACCATGCAAAGAGTGTATCCAGCGTCGATGTACTCGACCCAAAGGGCATCGGGAAAGAGTCGTTTGCACACGGACTCGCCATCCTTGGCGCAGGTCATTCCATTGACAAGGAGGGCATGTGTGTGAACCACAAACTTGGTTTCAAGTATGTTATGCAACGGAGCTTCTACGGATGGTCTACCGGCATCGTTGAGTACGGCTTCACCCATATAGTTTTTAACCAGTTCTTCGCGGGCATGAGATTCTTCGGGCGTTTCCACATCATAAAGCCCGTTTACTTTGGCCCGGTTAAGGGTAACAAAAGTTTCTTCCTGCAAACCAGCCAGAGTGGTGCCTGAGGGTTTTACCCAAAGTGTGGATTCATCTTTGTAGGAAGTGTTACCTCCTCCGCCCTTAACATATTCCGGCGTTCCAAATTGGTGAGAGAGTTCGACGATAGTTTGTAGGTCTTGCATGATGTTTGTATAAGGAAATTTTTGATTCCCTGCGAGTGGAAACTCTAAAAATAAATGAACAAATTCCCGATTGTATGCTTGAATTCATAATATGATAATTCGATAATTAATTTATGTTTTTTAGTGCTAAAATTTTCCTGGCTATTTGTGTTCTGGCGGGAACAGTACTACATTCGAAAAATGCGGAATGGTGGTCAAGGAAGCCCCTGCTTCAACCTAAAGTTCCCAAGGCAGAAAAAGGGGGAAGGAATCAGGTTGATCGTTTCATTCTTAATAAATTAAGGTCCCATGACCTGAGCCTGGGTTCGGTAGCCTCTCCGTCGGTTCTGATTCGTCGTTTGACATACGATTTGACCGGATTACCCCCGAGCCCAGAGGAAATTGAGAGTTTCGAAAAGGATTATTCTTCTGATCCTGGCCATGCCTATGAAGAATTAGTGGACCGCTTACTGTCGTCTCCAAGGTATGGTGAACGCTTCGCCCGGCACTGGTTGGATGTGGCCAAGTACGCCGATACCTGCGGGTACGATAAGGATAAGTTACGCCCCAACGCCTGGCCCTATCGGGATTATGTGATACGTTCTTTCAATCAGGACAAGCCGTATGCCCAATTTGTGAAGGAGCAGATCGCGGGTGATTTTATCTATCCGGACACGGAAGATGGGATTCTGGGTCTTGGTTTTTTAGCAGCTGGGCCATGGGATTTTATCGGGCATGTGGAAGTGCCTGAATCCAAGACTGATGGTAAAGTGGCTCGTAACCTCGACCGGGATGATATGGTATCCAATGTCTTCAATAGTTTTTGTGCCAC
>JABGUO010000176.1 GCA_018646565.1 Opitutia bacterium
GATTAACTTATTCTGGGCAGGCGTATAAAGCCAATCGGTGGTAAACCCTACTACCATTACCTTTGCCTGCACATTCTCTAAAGACTTTTCAAGTCCGTCTTCTCCTACCAAATCAAAATGGTCTAATGCTTTTGTAAGCTTAAGGTAAGTGTTTGCATCAAAACGGTCTACAAACCGTAAACCTTGGTGGTGGAGGTAACTTTCGACTGCAAATTGCTTTTCCGCTTCCTCCGCACTTAGATTCATCTTATTACGACCGAACTTTTCTTCCATTCCTTCGTCTGAAAGATATGTAATATGGGCCATCATTCTGGCAACCGCCAAACCCATCTCTGGTCTGGCATCTTGAGAGTAATTTCCATTGTTCCATCGAGGGTCTCCTTTAATGGATGTTCTTCCCACCTCATTAAATGCAATTGTTTGAGCACTGTGCTGGGGCGTTGCTGCAATAATCATTGCTTTCTCCACGAATTCGGGAAATTCAATGATCCATTGCAAGGCTTGCATCCCGCCCATACTGCCCCCAATCACTGAATATAAGGAAAGGACTTCTAAGTGATCCAATAATAGTCTTTGAGCGACCACCATGTCCTTAATGGTAAGATCTGGAAATGACATGCCATAGGGTTCTTGAGTTTTAGGATTAATTGAAGTGGGCCCGGTAGAACCCTGACATGCACCGAGACAATTGGAACAGATTACGAAAAATTCATCTGTATTAATCGCCTTGCCTGGTCCTATCGCATGGTTCCACCAACCTTTCCTCTCGGCTCCTTCGTGAATTCCCGCTACATGATGGTCACCAGTAAGTGCATGACAGATTAAAATAGCATTGGTTCTACTTTCATTTAAAGTCCCATAAGTTTCATAATATAATTGAAAATTATCAAGGACTCCATGAGTCATACGAAATTCTTTTTTATACTTAAATACTTGCGGAAAGACTACACCGACCTCGCCCGCATCATCTGTGTTCATTTTATCTTCTGTTTTCTTCATCTATAAGGAGGGCAAGTCTTTCGCCGTCCGCAAGTAAGATACTAAGTAGTCAAGGATTCAAGCAAAGCACCATCTATGTCATAATTACCGTGCACTGCTTTCACATCTTCTAATTCTTCTAAATTATCCACTAACTTCAATATTTTTCGGGCCACATCTTCATCTGTTACCTGAACTAAATTATTGGGCAGATAGGCGAGCTCGGAAGAATCGGGAGAAATTTCCGCATTTGATAACGCCTCTGCAATTTGATCATACAGGGCAGTTTCACAAATCACTTCGTAATGTTCTTCCTCCACAATTACATCTTCGGCATCGTTTTCTAATGCTAATTCTGTAAGGTCATCTTCTCCGATCTTTTCTTTCGCTAAAAGAAACTGGCCTTTTCTTTTAAAATTGAACGCAAGAGCACCTGCACCTGCTAAATTTCCTCCCGCTTTTGAAAAAGTACTACGCACTTCCGATGCAGATCGATTTTTATTATCGGTCGTAACTTCAACTATTAATCCTACACCACCTGGTGCATATCCTTCATAAAGGAGTTCTTCAATAATGATTCCCCCCAATTCACCAGTTCCTTTTTTAATTGCGCGATCGATGTTATCGGCAGGCATATTGGACTGCTTTGCTTTAGTAATTAAAGTCCGCAAGCGTGGGTTAAACTCCGGATCTTTTCCACCATCTCTTGCCGCTAAAGTAATTTCCTTACTAACAACACTAAAGATTTTACCTCGTTTCGCGTCGACCGAGGCTTTGTGTCGCTTTGTGGTCGCCCATTTACTGTGTCCTGACATATACTAAGAGGGAAAAGAAGGATTTAAGTATTTGTCAAGTTCACTTATTTACAAGATCAAATAGAAATTGGTGGGCCTGTTCTAATCTTTGTTTTTTATCCAAAGCAATTCTTCTTTTACTTGCACTCATTTCTTCCAATCTAGATTCGCTATAATTATCTGCTCTTTCCTTATAATTTCTTTCCAAAATCTTGGGATCGATCGATCCTCTGCTTTTTAGTCCAAGTAAATTTCGGTAACTCTTCTCCTTATCTGTTACCTCGTCTCTGGTACGAGAATTTTCTGCAATTTCCTTAGTATTGTCATCTGAACTCTCAACTGCAGCGGTGGGTTCAGGAACCTTCTTAGTAATCAAGGTTTGAAGGATGGTCATCAAATTCTGAATAGTCCAATAAAGAACCAATGCAGAGGAGAAGAAGTAGAGGAATATTAGAAACATGAAAGGCATGAACCTCATCATTTTTGCATTTATTCGTTGGGCATCACTTAATTCAGGTCCCATTTGCATAGGATTTAATTTCATTTGAAACCACTGAGTAATCACCATTAAAATGGGCAATACATTTAATGAAAATCCTTGCACTTGTGCGACATGATCCTGTTCGGATAAATCATTAGCCCACAGAAAGCTCTGCCCGTATAGTTCTGCCGCTGATCGTAGCATCCAGAACATACCGAGGAA
>JABGUO010000177.1 GCA_018646565.1 Opitutia bacterium
AGGCTGTACCATTCCAGAACTGGCTAGTATTCGCGGGTGCCCCTTAGGTTCCCAATTCATTTTAACTCCTTTATCTCCGAGTTTTAAAACCGCATCAATAACCTCCTGTCCTTTATCCCCACCTTTTTTCTTTCCGGGCGTGCAAAATATTAGATTATGGGGAAGGGAATCTAGATTTTTGAAGACTACTTTTATCTTTGCGTTTGGCTTGACGCTAAAACTACTCACATCGTACTTCATCTGTGCTTCCAATGTGCTGATCGTAATCGATTGGTCTACTTTCTCATAACCTTTCGGTGGTTTAGCGGCGTTCAATGGAATACAGATCGTGAAAAAAACAAAAGATAAAATGGACAGATCAAAGAATTTCATAAAGGTTTCGTAGGTATAAATGACTAACTTGTTGTTTACTCAAATTAACCGAATCAGGATTTCCCATCTTACAGTAAAATCAAAATAAACGACACCTCATTTTGCGTATTTATCCTGTTTATTTGCGACAAATCACTTCGATTTCGCTGCTACACTTTAGAAGAAAACTTTATCCTTTATTTTTAGATTTTATCCATGACTACAAATTTAAAAGAGTAAGAAACCATAAAAAAAGATCGATCAAACATTTGATCCCGCTACTAATTTTCACATGAGTAGAATTATCATCCCAACACTTTATGTATTTTATATTCTAATTGGTTTAACAGTCTTGGGAGAAAGTCAAAAAAAGAAAAATTCTGATTTCACACATTGGAATAACTTAAAATCACAACCTCAACAGGCCAAATATATTACACAAATTCTAAGCTCTTATCCAAAAGGGGATAAGTTGGGTAAAAAGTTACGCGTTGTCTATTTTTATCCCAAAGATCGTAAACCGATAAAAGATCATCGCAAAAGGTGGAATAACATACTGACAGATATTCAAGACTTCTTTCGAACTGAAATGACTCGCTTAGGATATAAGCAAGTTACGATCTCCCTTGAAAGAGAGAACGGAATTCTAAAACTACACGAAGTTCAAGGGATACAAAACGATAACATTTACACTTATAAATCCGGAAGCCAAATTAAGGCAGAAGTATATAAAGCTCTGCAATCAAAGGGAATTAATCCAGAAGAAGAAACCCTTCTCATTGTTTGCGGTCTCTCTAAAACCAATGGTAAAAAGGTTACTATTTATTCTCCGTATTACGGCATGGGGGCAAATCATAATAAGGGAATCTGTTTTACCGCCGACATGGAATGGCTCTCCATTGAAGGGCTCAAGCCTGATCCTGAAAAAATTACTCTACAGGTAAAAGAACATAGAGGTTTCGAACCGTTTAGCCTAAACCGATTTAATACAGTATATATCGGAGGTACCATTCATGAACTCGGACACGGACTATCCCTCCCACACAACTTGGCCACCAATAATGAATCTATTCAAGGAACAGCACTGATGGGTGCCGGTAATTACACTTATCGAAAAGAATGGCGCCAAGGAAAAGGATCTTTCCTTACCCATTCCAGTGCTCTACGCCTGCTCGTTCATCCTTTATTCAGAGGATCAAACAAGCAAGCTAAAGACCCTCCATCCATAAAATACAAAGAGCTCAGTTTATCATTTGATAATGATAAAATTGAGATAAACGGGACAATTGATTCAGCCATTCCTGCAATTGCCATAATTGCTTACAACGATCGGGAAAACAAGGGACAACGTGGGTACATGGTAAATAATAACTACGATGCCACAAGTTGGATATCGGTGGTCAATCCGAACAATGAATTTCGAATTAACATTGATGGCTTAAGGGAAGGAAACCATCAAATTAGAATAACTAGCGTTCATCACAATGGTGCAACTACCACCAAGCGGCTTCATTACTCTTTTGAGGACGGTAAACCTAACTTTGCTCAGGCTAAGAACGAAATCGTCAATATTTTGGCCAACTAGCGAAACTTTCACATTTACAACAAGTTTACACTGATAATTAAAAAATATGAAAATCTTACTATTCGTCTTCACACTATCCGCTCTTTTCTTCTCTACATTCCTCTCCGCTGAGTTCAAGACCACCAAGGATTTATCCTACGGTCCCAATGAGCGGAATGTCCTGGATGTCTATTGGAATACCAAGTTTAAGAACGCCCCCATTGTGTTTACCATTCACGGAGGTGGTTTCAGGTTTGGAGATAAAGCCTATTGCAATGAGGACATGATTAAACTCTACATGTCGAAGGGTTGCATCGTAGTCTCACCCAACTATCGACTCTTGAAAATAGGAACCGGGGTATCCATCAAAGACTGTGTTCTCGATTCGGCTATGGCGGTCGCCTATATTCAGAAGCATGCCGAAAAATATGGAGGAAACCCAAAAAAGATCGTTTCCACTGGAGCCTCTGCGGGTGGTTTCATTAGTGCCTGGATTGCCTACAATGATAAGTGGGAATGGCCCACCTATGCCAAGCACAAACCAAAGAAGCTCAATATAGTAGGCTGGTTCGGAAATAGTCCCGGACTTCCACCAAACATTATTAACCTAGTCAACTCCGGCGACCCTCCCGGCTTTGTAATGTTTGGTGGTAAGAAAGAGCATCCGAAAACACCGGCAAGTATGGGGCATGCTATGCAGGCAATACTTTCAAAGAATAAAGTCTGGAGTAAAATGGTCTACATCGATTCCATGGGACATGTTCCCGCTAAGCGCATTCTATTCAATCCCAAAACTCGGAATGAAGAAACCTACACCGCTTTCAATGAATTTCTCGATTTGGTATGTTATAACAAAGGAAAACCCAAAGGTGGGAATGTTATAAAAGTTAAAAAAGAATAGTTTAATTAAATCTACGAACCCCTGATAAAAAATTTATCCGTAATAAAATATGTGTTTGTAACATAAAAGATGTATCGCCCATAATCACTCAAATCCTTAACCCGACATTATTATGAAAAACAACACTCGTAGAGACTTTATTAAATCCTCAGCCGCCGTGGGTAGCTTTTTTATTCTTCCCTCCGGTTTACGGGCCAAGTCACCCAACAGTAAGATCTGTACCGCCCATATCGGGACAGGCGGAAAGGGCCGCATTGATACAATGTATCTTGCCAAACACAGCAATGTCGAAGTGATCGGACTCTGTGATGTAGATTATGCCCACGGCAAAATGGACAACTGGTCCAAACAATTTAAAAGTGCCACCGCCTTTCAGGATTATCGCGAAATGCTTGCCAAGCTCGACGACAAGATCGACGCAGTTTCCATCTCCACTCCCGATCATACCCACTTTCCCGCCACCATGGATGCGATGGAAAGAGGGAAACACGTCTACTTGCAAAAGCCCCTGACCCACAAACTTATGGAGGCGCGTCAACTTGCCGAGTTTGCCGAGAAGAAAGGCCTTACCACACAGATGGGAATTCAAAACCAATCCCGGGAAGCGTATCGTTTGGCTCGTCACTACATCAAGGAAGGTCTTATTGGGAAGGTCAGCAAGGTCTATGTCTGGTCCTTCAAAACCTGGGGTTATGACGGGGAACCTTTTAAAGAGAAATCCGAAGTACCTGACACTCTGGATTGGAACCTTTGGTTGGGCACGGCTCCCAAACACAATTATGTAAGCAAGGTCTACCACCCCGGTCAGTGGCGCAAGCTACTTGACTTTGGTTGCGGAACTCTCGGCGACATGGGTATCCATATTTTCGACACCCCCTTCAAAGCCTTGGATCTCAAAGATCCCAAGTGGGTCGAAGCGGAGTGCCGCGAGCCCAATGGTTTCGGGCATGCGGAAAAGAATATGGTACGATACGGCTTCGCTCCGTCCAAATATACCACCGATAATTTCACCTTCACCTGGTGGGACGGCACCGATGCCCCAAGGCACAAAAACAACCCGGACTTAATGCTTCCGAACGGAGACGAATTACCCAAGCAGGGAGCCGTGTTTGTGGGAGAAAATGGACGTATGGTGCTTCCTCATTGCTCAATGCCCTCTTTCTATCCTGATCGTATAGTAAAAAACCTTCCCAAAACTGACATTGTAGGAGTCGATCATTACACCCAATTCCTTGATGCCATCGAAGGAAAAGACAAGACTTTAGCTGGCTTTGACTATTCTGGGCCCTTGGCTGAATCCTTATGCCTGGGTGTGGTCGCCTGTCAGTTCCCTGGTAAGCGACTTAATTGGAATGCTAAGAAAATGAAGGTAACCAACCTTCCCGAAGCCAATCCGCATTTAAAGGGAAGATACCGTAAGTTCTGATTCCTCGAACCCTTTCCCGGGTTCATTAAAATTCAAATTATGAGAATCCCCATCCATTCATTGGGCCTGCTATTAGCTACCCTACTTTTCTTCTCAAATGAACAGATACTAGAATCAGCTGAAAAGCCGAATGTCGTGCTCATCTACATCGATGACTTGGGTTACGGAGACATCGGATGCTATGACTGTAAAGACATACCAACCCCACACATCGACCGCTTGGCGAAGGAAGGAGTGCGCTTTACCGCTTCTTATATTACCAACCCACCCTGTTGCCCGAGCCGTTGCGCTCTAATGATGGGTCAGTACGGTCAACGGTTTGGCAAGTATGGAATGTCCCGCGGTCTGCCCATTCCCGAAGACCGCCCCACCCTGGCCAAATTTATGGGCAAAAATGGTTATACCACCGGACAGATCGGCAAATGGGACATCGGCTCGAAAGGGCAAGGGCCACTCCAAGTCGGCTTTACCGAGGTTGCCCAAAAACCACCGAAGAAAAAGGGTTCGAAATACTTTTGCACCAACCAAGACGGTAAGACTCAGTGGCTGACCGACTACGACGGGGACAACATCGTCAATTTTATCGATCGTCATAAATCAAAGCCCTTTTTTCTCTACTGGTCTCCCGAAGCGGTGCATTCCAAAAACGATGAAGCTCCTTCGAGTCTAACCGAGCGTACCACCGCCAAAGGAAAGAGAAGTAAACTAGCAGGGGCGATCGTTTCGGTCGATGACCAGGTGGGTAAACTGATCAAAGCATTGAACCACCATGACCTCCGCAAGAACACCCTCGTGATTTTCTCCAGCGACAATGGAGCCAATATCGGTGAGGAAGGATCCTCCGCCCCTTACCGTGGAGGAAAGGGGGCAGGCACCCAGCAGGAAGGCTGGGTGCGCGTACCAACCATTTTCTCCATGCCAGGCTTAGTTCCTGAAGGAAAAGACTATCACAGGCAAATCGCTAACTTCGACTTCTATTCGACTATTGCCTCGGTTTCCGGTCTGCCCATTCCAAAACATTGCGACGGGGTGAACCTTATCCCTTACCTAACCGGCAAGAACAAAGGAGAGCCACACGAGTATCTTTTTTGGCTAAACAACGAACCCGGAGACGCTGAAAGAAGACATATGATTGCAGTACGCTGGAAGAAGTGGAGGCTCTATAAAAAGTACGCCAAGGATCCGTGGCAATTGTTCGACCTTAAGGCCGACCCCAAGGAAGAAAAGAACATCGCTGAGAAGCACCCT
>JABGUO010000178.1 GCA_018646565.1 Opitutia bacterium
AGTCACATGCAACTTCATACCGTTACAAACTTCATTTTAATTCGCTAAATTACTGACTACTTTTGTGAATGCTGTAGACATATTATTTTATTTTTTTGCCACTCTTTCAGTGGGCGGGGGCTTGCTTATGATCATGTCCAGGCACCCGGTGCCCGCTGCTTTGTTTATGATTATCTCATTGGTTAGTGTGGCGGCACTGTTTGTATTATTGGAGGCGTTCTTTTTAGCGATTTTACAAGTTCTTGTTTACGCGGGAGCAGTAATGGTCCTTTTTCTTTTTATCATCATGCTCCTAGATGTCGGGCCTGACGGGGGAAAAGTTTCGCGAATTAAAGTGATTTCTGGTCTTGCGGGTTGTTTATCATTTGGGATTTTAGTAGTTTTACTTCTGCAATTTTCCGGAATCGGTAGTGCTGAATCAGGGAGTTGGCAAGAGATTCAGTCCACGGAGCAGGTCAATGGAGATTCTCTTTTATTTTCCACTTCATTGAAGAACTTTGGCTATGGTTTATTTACTAAGTATATGCTCCCAATCCAAGTGGCAGGCTTTCTTCTCTTAGCTGCCATGGTTGGCGTGATTGTATTGAGTAAGAAATCGTTAACATCGGGAGGAGCTGAATAAATGGAAACTGTAACTCCTCAACATTTTTTAGTCCTTTCCTTTCTTTTATTCGCAGTGGGATTTTTGGGAGTGGTTATTCGTCGAAATCTGCTCTTAGTTTTAATGTCTCTTGAATTGATGTTAAATGGAGTCAATGTGGCTTTGGTTTCCTTTTCCCGTACCAGTCTAAATTTGGACGGCAGCCTCTTTGTATTTTTTATAATGACAGTTGCTGCTACTGAAGTCGCGGTTGGATTAGCTCTGCTTGTTGCGCTTTACAAGAAAAGACAAAGCGTTTTTTCTGAAGATATTTCTCTTTTGAAAAACTAATACTATGGAAACCGTTGCTTTCAGTATTCTTCTTCTCCCGCTTCTTTCCGCGCTTATTACTCTATTGTTTCTTCGTAAGTCAGGAAACATAGCCTCGCTGCTATCAGTCGCCACATCAGGTGGAATTCTTGTATTTGCACTGTATTTAATTTTTAACGGGGAAAACGAGGTTTTTACATGGCAGACCACTTGGATGAAAATGGCAGGGTGGGAATTGAGCTTTGGCTTTCTGATTGATGCGCCAGCCCGACTTCTTTTATTCGTAGTTTCTTTTGTCGGGTTTCTTATTCATGTTTTTAGCTTGGGCTACATGGCAGATGATGAGGCGAAGTCTCGCTACTTTGGAGGGTTGTCAATTTTCATGTTTTCAATGATTGGAATTACAGTCGCTGATAATTTGATTATGATTTTTGTGTTTTGGGAATTGGTGGGATTTAGTTCCTACCTTCTCATTGCACATTACTTAACCACAGATGAAGCTGCACAGGCATCCAAGAAGGCGTTCATTGTAAACCGTGTGGGTGATTTTGGTTTTTTAATTGGAATCGTTCTCACTTATTGGGCCTTTGGTACTGTGAATCTCCTCGAACTTGCCGATTTAGTTGATTTTGACCCGAGCTTGATCTCTACTTTTCTTGGACTTGCACTTGCTTGTGGTTTTATTGGGAAATCCGCACAGTTTCCATTACATGTCTGGCTTCCAGATGCGATGGCTGGTCCCACGCCAGTATCTGCACTCATTCATGCGGCCACAATGGTTGCCGCCGGAATTTACCTTTTATTACGGATTGACTTCATGTTTACCGAACATGCCCTTTCACTCTTGGCAATTCTTGGTGCGGGGATGGGACTATATGCCGGTTTCTGTGCCCTTGTTCAAAGGGATATTAAGAAGATATTAGCTTATTCGACCCTTTCACAACTGGGTTATATGGCAGCCGCTTTTGGCTTGGGAATGCCTGGGATCGCACTTTTTCACTTAATGACTCATGCTTTTTTCAAAGCATTGATGTTTTTGGGTTCGGGATCAGTCATTCATGCCTGTCATCACGAACAGGATATTTTTAAATACGGTGGATTACGGAAGAAAATGCCGATTACTGCAATCACCTTCCTCATCGGTGTATTAGCGATTTGCGGAGTTAATTTTCTATCAGGATATTTTAGTAAGGATGCAATCCTACTTACTGCTTATAATGTGAATATGCCTGTATTTATATTATTATATGCAGGAGCAATTTTAACCGCGCTTTATATGTTCCGACTTTACTTCATTACATTTGAGGGATTGGCTCGTTCCGAAAAGGCAGCACATGCCCATGAGAATGGAGCGTTGATGACGGGTCCTCTTCTATTACTTTCCATCTTAGCTGTGGTTGGTGGCTACCACTCACTTTACCCGTTTGCCATTGTGGAGTCGATCTTACCAGATATTGAATTGGTAGCGGCGATGCCCAACCATTTATGGATGATTGTACTGGGCACTTTTGCTTGGATTGTAGGTGCAATCACTGCACGAAATTTTTATGGTCGAGTTGGAGATGTGGACCCATTATCCGAAAAGTTCCCCACTTTCTTCTCACTCTGCAAGAGCAAGCTCTTTTTTGATCAGATGTATGGTTTTTATATCAAGAAAATCCAGGATCCAATGGCTCGTTTCCTGGAGGTTATGGAATTACTCTTTATTTCCGGGTTAATGGTTCGTGGTTCAGCGGGAGTGGCCGCTCTTCTC
>JABGUO010000179.1 GCA_018646565.1 Opitutia bacterium
AACTTAATTTCGAATGAGGAGGATATATTTGAATGTGGTGCCTTTCTTTTGCGGTCATTGGCTGGTTTAGTGGACCGTAATGGCGATCTTCTTGATCAAGAGGATTTGAGGAAAAGTTTCCTTCCCGGCGATTCGCTTATTTTAGGCATTCAAAAAGGAAATCGAAATGAGATCTTTCTTCCGGAAGAAAAAGATTGGGACCCGAACTCAGGAGAGATTTTTTTTCCAATGGATCCGTGGAACGAACCCTATGTCTATCAATTTCCACGACGGGATGGACATAAAGGTTTCTTACTCTTTTCGAAGGGGGCGGACGGACAATCGTCTGTTTTTGCTCAGGAATTAACTGCCACTCCTACCAAGGAAGCAATCGACGAAGATAATATTCCAAACACTGAACCGGGGAAATGGTGAACCGCTTTATGAACAAGAAAAAATCCAAATTACGAGGGTTTACCCTTATTGAATTATTAGTGGTTATTGCCGTAATTGGCATTTTAATGGGAATGTTGGGACCCAAAGTGTTTGATTTGCTGACGAGTTCAAAAGTAAAAAAATCACAGTCAGTATTTCGCTCATGGGTCACTCAACTTTATCAATATAAAGAATTTTACAAATACTTTCCTCCCTTTCTTTTGGAGGAAGATGAAGGGGTGCCAATGCTTCTCTCAGAAGCTGAAAATCACGAATCTTTTATAATCGCACTTAAGGGAATGAGATGGGATCCAGATTTAACAGAATGGCAACCCATTGATCAGGGCAGTGAGTTGAGGGATCAAAATCGAAAAGGTCGAGAATTTCATTCATTTTCAGAAGATGAATTTGGTCCAGAGGGATATCTTGCAGATTCCTGGGCTGGGACTAAAATTCGGGTTGTAGTGGATCAGGATGGGGACGGTTTAATTAAGTTAGGATCGGCAGCAGTTGATGAAATACTTTCCGCCCTTAAGCAGGATTACGATTCGGAGGTTGTGGATAATGCAAAAGAAAAATTATCTGTGATTCGAGAAAAAGTCGGAATTTATGTACTCGTTGATGAGACCGGTGAAACAGAATCAGAAAATGTTTTTTCCTGGGATGTCGGGAAATATTTAGAAAAGGACTAATTGACCGTTTGAAAATCGATTATTATCAAAAGCGAATTAAACTAAAAGGGTTCACCCTTTTGGAATTGTTGATTGTTTTGGCAGTGATGGGTTTAATGATGGGGTTAGTGGGATTCTCCTTGCTCGGGGGCGGTGGAGCCGAGCTTGGTGCCGCTCAGAGGGAATTACTTGGACTTGTCCAGCAAGCACGATCCCGTGCTGCATTATCGGGTAGTGAGACTCGATTAATTGTCAATAATACCGAGACCGACTTGGATAAATTTCACCGCTATGTAGAACTTATTGTTCAGGATACATGTTCAACGACCGGTGAAGTGAAGTGGATTGTAATGGGGGAAGGGAAATATTTAACCGATGGTGTTTATTTTGTTCCGGAGGGAGAAGATCAATCGGAAACAGGAGAGGGATGGAGGAGTGATGCCTATACGATATGGAGCGATGAAAATGATGATTTTTCTTTAGCGGATTCTTTTAAGGGGGAGCGGGAACAAAATGGGGATAACCAATTTCGGTACCTTGCCTTTAACCAACTAGGTAATGTCGTTTTTCCTGAATCTTCGGGATCCGGCGTACAAAAAGCACCTAAATTAGTTTTGGGCGTTGGCTCCCCCAATCCAGGTGAATCCGGAAAACCCCTTCGTTTTGATAATCCTAATTCCATTGCCGGTATATTACTTCGCCGTTACGGCGGGTTTGCTGTACTGGAGTTGGAAGATTTTGAATAAATTATGGTCGTGATGAAACCATCGAGTTGCTCTCGAAAATCTTCGAAGAATGGTTTTACTCTCTTGGAAGTGGTCATTGCGTTGGCAGTTTTTGGATTTTTGATCGGTGGGTTACTTGGGTTTCTCCCCTGGGGAGTCGAAGGAGTGGGGAAGGTAAGAGAACAGAATATTGCCTACGGATTAGTAGATGCGGTTCAAGTTGAATTAGAAAGAATGGGTTTTAGTCTCGTGGAGCGCGGAACCAAAAGAATTAAAGGGATTTCATCTCCTACACCAGAGGATATGAAGGACGAGCGGTGGAGCTTACTGTTAGTTGCTCCCAAAGAAGGGCACCGAGTCGAGTTTGAACAAGTGATCGAGTATGATAAAACCTTGATGAATGATTCGGAGAGTCAGGAGGATGGACAAATGCAGGAACTTTGGATTAATGAATCCGGAGGTAGTAATCTTCCATTTAATCAATCTGTACAAGGTGTGCCACTTTCTCTTCTCGGTATGAAAGGAAGTGAAACAGGTCCTCCGTGGTCCAACAGATGGCTTCCTGAGTCGGAAAGATATTTCCTCATTAAATGTTCACAATATCCACTTGAGCATCGACACCGTCATCATCCCAGTAATGGATTTCTTGCCTTACAAATTGATATTCAATGGCCTTATAAAATACCTGACCCATCAAAGGGAGAGGAGGGCTTTCGTCGAGTGTCACATCGATATCGAACGCATTTCCGCTTTCCTTTGGCGATTACCCGTTAGGTGACTGAACATTCAGCAAAATATAAACTGAGCATTTGGGTACTTGCTGCTCGGCCGAAGACCTTAGTTGCGTCGATTATTCCAGTTTCACTTGGTACCTCGTTGGCATTTAAGCAATCAGAAGATTTATCTTTTGCTTTAATTGGAATGTGTTTTCTTTTTTCTTTCCTGGTTCAGATTGCCACCAATTTCGCGAATGATTACTTTGATTTTTTAAAGGGAGCAGATGAGCAAAGAACCCTCGGTCCCAAACGGTTTTCAACCCATGGCGTGATTGCTGGTTTAGACTTACGTAATGCATCTTATATTCTTCTCGTTTTTGCATTTATTTTGGGAGTTTTCATGATGGAAAACTCGGGTGCAAGTCGTTGGCTTCTTCTAATTGGAATCGCCAGTGTTTTAAGTGCGATTGCCTATACTGGTGGACCTTTTCCCTTTGCTTACAATGGATTAGGCGATGTTTTTGTAATTCTTTTTTTTGGCTTTGTCGCGGTCTGTACGACTCATTATATTCTAATTACCGAGGCGGGTCATTTATGGGAGCCAAATTGGGTCGTTCCGCTTGGAGTCGGTTTTAGTATCAACAATCTTTTGGTGTTGAATAATTATCGCGACCGAAACACTGATTTAATGGTGGGGAAAAAGACACTGATTGTTTTACTTGGGCAAAAGTTTGGTATTAGCCTTTATTTCTTTGGTTTCTTTACCTCTTTTGTTCTATGCCCTCTAATAGAAAGCAGCTTTGTCTACGCCACGATTCTTTTCCCGATAGGGATATACTTAGTTTGGAAGCTGAATAAAGCGAGTAAGAAAAAGCATTACGATTTCTTGCTTACATGCACTTCTCTATCAGTTTTAGTGTACGGTTTGGTAATCGCTTTTGCACTTACCAGCCAATAAAGATTTATAGATTATTAAAAGCTAGGAATTTACAATATCGACAAGCTCGTCTTTGGTCTTGAGACCAATAATTGTTTCGGAAAGAGAACCATTTTTATAAACCAAAAGAGTAGGGATTGACTGAACGCCATGCTCTTGTGCCAATTCGGTATTATCGTCGACATTTACTTTGTAAACTTCAACAGAGTCACTCATCTCAGAGGAAAGTTCCTCGAGGACTGGAGTTAGTGCTTTGCAGGGACCACACCAAGGGGCCCAAAAGTCGATGATAAGTGTTTTGTCTTTTGAAGAGGTTACTTTTGCAAAGCTCTCTTTGTTTAAGTTAATGAGTTCGCTCATTATAATTATGATAGTTTTAGCGTATTGTTGAGTTTAATTGGAAAGAAATAGAAGAACCATTGCCGTGATCGCACCACCAAATACGAGGAAGTCGAGTATGAGAAAGATGATACTCGGTCTTTTCTTTTTTTCAGGTCCAACTGCTCCTTGAGGTTTGGGTCCTCCGGGTGGTGCCCCCATTGGTCCTGTTGCTGGAAGTCCTCCAGGAGGAGGTGTTCCCATTGCTGGCATCGGTGGCATTGCACCACCTGGAGCGGGTAGTGCAGGTCCTCCTTTTGGTGCAGTAAGTGCTGGTTTAGGCCCCCCAGGAGAGGGCATTGAAGCACCTGGTGTGGGAAGTGCAGGGCTGGGAGAAAGGGACGGGGTGGCTAATGTGGGTGCGGGTCCAGGGGTAGGTGCAGATGGTAAATTCCCCACATTAGGTAGGCTTGGAGAAGGTAAAGGAGACGGAGGCAATGCCGCGGTTGGAGCAGGCATCGGTGCAGGAGCGAGTGCAGGAGCAACGGCCGAAGGAATGACCGCTGGCTTGGGTCCACTAGGTAAAGTTGCCGGTACAACAGGAGAGGGGAGTCCCGCGGCACTGGGTGGAGTAGGTGCTGCTGGTATGCCAGCAGGAACAGCAGCAGTCGGTGAGGGTAAAGGTGCTGGAGTTCCGTCACTCGGCTTGATCTTCGGAGCAAATGGAGATCGGGTTACTCTAAACTTGGGTCCACCTTCACCAGGTTTCACTGGAGCTCCTTCTTTAGGAGTTAATTTGAGGATGGGTTTCGGGGGGTTGGGCAATCCTTCTGACATGATGCTATTGATTCAAAAAGGAATATTAACTCAGGGCAAGCGAAAGATTTATTCCTTGGGAGTGTTTTTTTCGATCAAATCAGAAATTTCGTCCATGGATGCATTTTCAATCGACTTTCCTTTGAGGGACAAATCCTCAAAAGTTTTGAAAAGGGTTTCTGTCATTTTATCGTGTGTGTTCTCTGAACCTCCAAAAATAGAAAACTTATCTGCCTGAGTAATTCTCTTGTGTCCATCGGTACAGTCCAATCCAAGACCAAATAGGTGAGCCATTACTTTTGGGTCTTTGTAAGGTAGGTTCGGATGTTGGTATCTTTTGTTCATTTAATAATATAATATTTATAGAGTGAGCTTTAAGTCAATACAGTCTTATTTTAATTCAAAAAATTTAAAACGCAAAGATTCGGGTACTTAACGCAAGTTCTGTCTCATTTTCTTTCGTGGTGCCTTTTCGACCTGTTACCGAGATTATCCATGTCCAAGCTGCGGATCGATTGAATTCAACAGCAGTCTGCCAATAAGGAATTGTGTTCGATTCCTCTTCGAACGCAATGGAGGTATGAAAACTTTTTCTTTCATCCCATCGGTGCTTTGCGGAGAGTCTCCATTGATCTGAAAAAGATAAATATTTGAAATAGCCCACTTCAAGCGTGTTCACAGTCCCGTCAATAAACTGGGCGGAAAAGCTATTTCGAATCACCTTACCTTCATCGGAATTAATTTTGGATTGCCCAGTGAAGGAGATCCATGGTGCAGGCTGAATAGAAAGACTCGCAAAAAACTCCTTCGCGATATCTCCATCATTCTCTTTTTTGTGGTACAAGTCTTGAAAGAAATGAAGTGAAGCAATCCTTCGAGTCTGTTCACCCGATCGTGTAAGAAACTGATTTTCCCAACCTAGTCGAACGACTTCATAAGGGGTTAGCCCATCTGCCTCAATATGGTCCATTAAATCTATGGGGCGGAGGTTAAGTTCTACAAAAGGGTTGTCAATTTGTGGAATAAGCGATTCTTGGTCGGCGCTCATACGATTTACTTTCCGGTGAGAAATAGAGAAGCCCATAATATGTCTAATTTGATCAATGTTCCAGGTCGCATTTTCCCAATTATAATCTCCTGATACCTCATACCTTATTTCATTTCCCCATTCGCCCATACTTCGATTTGCATTGGGGCCATCCATCGAGTAATCCTGTCTTCTGTAGGACAAATGGGGGGAGTAAATCAATCCATTTCCCAATCGAAACGGTCGGACTATCTTATATCCCAAATCGAGTTTATTTGATTTTTGTAATAATTCACCCAGATTACCTTTTTGCCGAAATGCAGAAAATTCAATCGCGATGGTATTGTAAAATTTGGTACTTGCCAAGGGAGTGGGAGCAAGGTCGATTCGTAAATTGGGAATCTGTTCGACTGTTGATTCGTATTGATTTGCCTGCCAGCGGGTAAGAGATGAAACAGTCCAGTTCTTCCCCTCGTAGGTTATTTCACCAAATGAATCGTTCCACTGGTTTTCGTGGAATTGTTGTCTTTGAAAATCCCGATAAACTTCTGAATCTTCATTCCATTCAAATTGTCCTGCCACCCGCCAATTTTCTTGGGGCCGATTAATTGTGTATGCCCTTATGTAAGAGCGGTGAGAATCGATCGGAGAACCAAGGAGGTCATTTCCTCGCAAATCTCCCTGGTCATCAATCCATCCACTCTCCACAGAACCGTTATAATTGGAGTCGTTACCATTCGAATCCCATTGCAGTCCTGGGGACAACAGTAGTCCTCTCTTCGAATACCCGGTGAAATCAGCATTTACATCAACATTTGCACCTAAT
Organism: Opitutia bacterium; assembly: GCA_018646565.1. Classification (GTDB taxonomy): domain Bacteria; phylum Verrucomicrobiota; class Verrucomicrobiia; order Opitutales; family Seribacteraceae; genus Seribacter. Next base: position 6,451 of record JABGUO010000179.1, read on the forward strand.
TGCCACTTCCCCCCTGTACCTAAATACCAACCCAAGTTACTTTGTTTACCGGCTCTTAATTTATATTGGAGAGATTTTCGATTCGTTTTTCCTGAAAACGAGGGTAAGCGACCGACGGTATGATCCCCCAGTTTTATTGAAATATTTCCTGCCCGAATTACTTCTTCTTCTTCGTTCCATCTGAGTTCTCGAACTAAGAGGTTTGGTTCATTTTTTTCTTTACCCAAGAGGTAGAGCGAGGAATTTAAACCATGGATGGTGGAGTTCTGACGACTCAATTCATCCGACTGGATTGCCCATGGATAAATACCAAATTTAATTTCAGAGGCGTTAAAATCACCAGTAATTAAATTAAGCTTGATACGCCTAGCCAAGAGACGGATGTCTCCATCGCTCAGGATTACTTTACCCTCCGCAAATGCTTCGCTTTGATTGGCATCATATTCGATCCGGTCTGCGAGGAGCAAAACGGGCCCACTTTCTAAGCGAGCATTAGGGGCGGCAACCATTCTTTGTAATTCTTCGTCAAAATAAACTTCGTTGTCTGCCTCCAATATGGTCTTATTGGAATCTTTGGGTGGCGAATTTTCAATTTGCCCAAATGAAATTTGGACAAGGATGGAAATGAGTAATGGGAAAAAAAAGGTTTTCACTTGGGACTTAAGATGCGAGGATGCGAACTATAAACAAGAAAGAAATGATTTTAGGTGCAATTTCTTTTCTCATTTTTAATTTTTTTATTAAAAAAGCCTCTTTCTTTTTTCATGATAATCAATCAAAACGAATTAAATTCTTGCCTGTCCGGAAAAATTGGATGTCCTCACGATTTTTTGGGCTTACATTCCCTCGGTTCCGGAATAGGAGTTGTGGCCCGTGCATTTGATCCCGAAGCGGATGAAATTGTAATTGTTGATCAGAATACTGATGCAGTCTATCCCCTAAAAAAAATTCACTCCAATGGTTTTTTTGAAGGTCATATTACTGAACAGGAAGAAATGTTCCCCTACCTTTTCCGATCAATTCGTGCCGGTAACGATGTCGAATGGTTTGATCCTTACGGATTTTTACCCTTTAAAGAAAATAAGGATTTTGCCGCATTTAATGACGGTACAGACCGTCGTCCATTTGAAAAACTGGGTTCTTTTCCATCTTTGCACCACGGGGTGGAAGGAGTAGCATTTTTGGTTTGGGCTCCATCGGCTCAGAGTGTTCATTTGGTTGGAGATTTTAATAATTGGCATCCTTTTTCATTACCGATGCGTTCCTTGGGCTCTTCCGGGTGTCGGGAAATTTTTGTGCCGGGAGCCATCATTGGCCAAAAGTATAAATTCCGAATTTTAGGAGCAGACTCGTTAGTAAGAGAAAAAACCGATCCCTTTGGACTTCGGTTTGAACCGCCTCCGGGAAATGCCACCATAATTCACCCTCGAGATTGCCCAAGGTTTGAAAAAGGAGAAGCCCTCACTTTAGATCCTCGGTCCAGTCCGGTTTCAATCTATGAAATGCACTTGGGGTCTTGGAAATTTTCAGAAAACGAAAATCGACCATTGAGCTATCTTGAATTGGCAGACCAGTTGCCGGTTTATCTGAATGAAATGGGTTTTTCTCATGTTGAATTTCTTCCGCTTGGCGAATATCCATTTGGAGCTTCCTGGGGGTACCAAGTTACTGGCTTTTATGCTCCTACTAATCGGTATGGAACGCCAGATGAATTTAAAGTATTGGTAGATGCATGTAAAAAAGCGGGTATTGGAGTCATTATTGATTGGGTGCCTGCACATTTTCCAAGTGATGAATTTGCTCTTTCACAATTTGATGGAACCTGCCTTTTTGAACACGAAGACCCTCGACAAGGAAAACATGCAGAATGGGATACTTTAATATTTAATTACGG
>JABGUO010000180.1 GCA_018646565.1 Opitutia bacterium
ACTTGGCCTCTCCACTACGAGAACGGAAGCGGAACTGTTCGCAAGCGGTGCTCACAAGGTGGTTGCCGATCCCACCATGGTAAACATCTCCTTGCTCAATAGCTTATTTATAAATTAAATGAACATATGAAAAAGCTCGCTCTTCACTGGAAAATTCTGATCGCCCTACTCCTTGCATTTTCAATTGGCTTATGGGCAAATTTCACCACTGAATCTACAATAGAAAAACCGGCGTGGTTTGAAAATCTTCACTACTTTACAAATTTCGTGGGAAGTCTATTTCTAAACGCTCTTAAAATGGTTGTTATTCCGCTTGTCATGACTTCGATAATCTGTGGAGTTGCCAAGATTGGAGAAGATAAAGACTTTGGACGGTTAGGGCTCAAAACACTTTTCTTTTACTCCCTGACCGGCCTCCTCGCTGTGGTCGTAGGATTACTTTGCGTCAATTTAATCGAACCCGGACAAGTGGATCCAGGAATTCGTGAAAAAATGCTTTCCGGACAAAGTGCCCTTGAAGCTCAAAAGGTGGAACGGGCATTTGAGCATGCCGATGGAGGCATGAAAGGCATTCTTGAAATTTTTCAAAGAATGATTCCCCAAAATCTTTTTAAAGCAGCAGTGGAGGGGCAACTTCTCGGTCTGATATTCTTTAGTTTACTCTTTGGCTTTTTTATTGCCCGGCTGCCCGGAAAATACAAACAAAGCCAGACCATATTTTGGGAAGGTCTCAATTCAACCATTCTTGGCATTACGAATTTTGTAATCTCTTTTGCACCCTACGGTGTGTTTGGCTTAGTAACCCCTACCCTGATGATGGTTGGGATTGAAACCATTTCCGTGATGGGGACATTTGCTCTAACGGTTCTTCTTGGACTGGCAATTCATAGCTTTCTGGTTCTGCCTATTTTACTTCGTATTCTTGGAAAGATTAATTTCTTCCAACACTTTCAAGCGTTATCTCCTGCCTTACTAACTGCCTTTTCAACCGCCTCCTCATCAGCAACTCTTCCCGTTACCCTTGATTGTATAACCAAACGTGCAGGGGTTTCCAAAAAAATTGCTAGCTTCACACTTCCTCTCGGGGCAACTATGAATATGGATGGAACTGCACTCTTTGAGTGCGTGGTGGTGGTCTTTCTCGCCCAGTTATTTGGTGTGGAAATGACATGGGTTACTCAATCCACAGTTGTAATCATGGCATTACTCACCTCAATAGGAGTTGCCGGGATTCCCTCAGCCAGTCTCGTTGCAATCATAGTAATTTTACACGCGGTGGGTTTTCCGGATGCTACCATTTCGATCGGAGTAGGTATCGTTTTTGTGGTCGACCGGCTCCTCGATATGACTCGTACTGCAGTCAATGTACTGGGTGATAGTTGTGCCGCTGCCATTATTGGCAAATCCGAAGGCGAGACTGGATACTACCCGAGTAATCCGGGCTGAATTCCTGTACTACATAATGGGGTAATATGGATTTTCGATTACAATCGGATTATCAACCAATGGGTGATCAACCGCAGGCCATAAAAGGACTGGTTGAATCAATATCAAAGGGCAATATGGACCAAACTCTCTTGGGTGTTACTGGATCAGGAAAAACTTTCTCCATGGCCAATGTGATCCAGGATTTACAACGGCCAGCATTAATTATTTCTCCTAATAAAACTTTAGCCGCTCAATTATATTCAGAATTCAAAGCTTTCTTTCCCGATAATGCCGTAGAATACTTCGTAAGTTACTATGATTACTATCAACCCGAAGCCTATGTCCCCTCGACCGATACATTTATCGAAAAGGATTCTTCTATTAATGAAGAAATTGAACGCTTACGACTGGCGGCGACCAGTTCGTTAATTAGCCGTCGCGATGTCATCGTTATTGCCAGTGTTTCATGTATCTATGGATTAGGTTCACCCGATGATTTTGAGGCATTATCTATTGAAATAACAAAAGGACATGATCTGGGTAGAGATAACTTACTCGAAGGATTGGTCGAAGCATTGTACAATCGCAATGACATGGAATTAAAAGCCGGTCGCTTTCGAGTTCGTGGAGATGTAGTCGATTTATTTCCCGCCTATGCAAACAATCCAATTCGCGTAGAATTTTGGGGGGATGAAGTAGAGGACATTCGTGAAATTGATCCAATTTCAGGAGAAACAATTCGTAAATATGATTCATATCGAGTGTACCCGGCGACACAATATGTTACGACTAAGGACAAGTTGGAGGTGGGGTGTAAAGCGATTGAAAAAGAACTCGAAGAACAAGTTAAATATTTTGAAGGAAGTAATCTTTTACTGGAGGCCCAACGTATCCGTATGCGTACTGAATATGATTTAGAGATGCTTCGAGAAATTGGTTTTTGTAATGGAATTGAAAATTATTCAAGGCACTTATCGGGAAGAAAACCAGGAGAGCGTCCATGGTGCCTGATCGACTTTTTCCCCGAAGACTTTCTTCTCTTTATTGATGAAAGTCATGCATCAATTCCTCAAATTGGGGGAATGTTTAAAGGGGACCTTTCAAGAAAGCAGAAACTTGTGGACTTTGGATTTCGCCTCCCGTCTGCATTGGACAATCGTCCACTGAAACCCGAAGAGTTTGAAAGTGTAACCGGCCAATCAATCTATGTCTCGGCCACTCCTGCTGCAGTTGAACTCGAAAAATCGACAGTGGTCATGGAACAGCTTATTCGCCCCACTGGTCTACTGGATCCAGAAATGGAAATACGTCCGATAAAAGGACAAGTGGAAGACTGTATCGGGGAAATCAAAAAAGTGGTCAAACAGGGCTATCGAATTTTGGTGACCACATTAACCAAAAGAATGACTGAGGACTTAGCCGAGTTCCTAAGAGATCACGAAATAAAAGTCGAATACCTACACTCTGATATTGATGCAATTGAACGGGTAGAAATCCTCAGAAGTCTTCGAGCAGGGACCTTCGATGTACTGGTAGGAGTCAATCTATTACGGGAAGGTTTAGATTTACCGGAAGTGGCTTTGGTCATTGTACTAGATGCCGATAAAGAGGGCTTTCTTCGTAGCGAAACAAGCTTGATCCAAACTGCCGGAAGGGCTGCAAGGCATGAAAAAGGAAGAGTGATCTTTTATGCAGATGTAATGACCAAGTCGATCACCAGGACACTTCAGGTTTGCCAATATCGAAGGGATAAGCAGATGGCATATAATGAAGAACATGGTATTACTCCCCAGAGTGTGATTCGACCTCTACAAGAAAGTTTACGTTCCAAGAAAGAAGAGAGTGAAGATTTATTAGCGGTTTCCGAAAATGTGTCAAAGGAAGATATTCGCAAACTTCTTAAGGAACTAGAGAAAGACATGCTCGCTGCAGTTAAGAAATTGGAGTTTGAAAAGGCCGCTCTGCTTCG
>JABGUO010000181.1 GCA_018646565.1 Opitutia bacterium
AATACGGTATCCGCAAAGTCTTTTTTGCCAACCAGTTCTGCTTTTTCTTGTCGAAGAGCCAAAATTTCCTTGATCAAGAGAGAGTTGTTATTGGGTTCTTCTGTACCCAATCGATCGCTTGCAGACCAAATTTCTTCCCGGAGTTCTTCGTCATCAAGATATTGTAATACTGGAAGCATGGATGGTGCATGAAGGGTGAATACCCAGGCATCTCTCCCTGCGTCATCACCTAGTTTTTTGATCGCAGCCTGCTTTGCTGCATCCAGCGCAGAGGAAGGAAGTCCCTTGAGCTTAGCTTCCTCTGTTACCACCATCTGCCAAGCGTTGGTTGCATCCAATACATTTTCAGAAAACTTTTGAGTAATCTTTGCAAGCTCACTGGAAAGTTCTTCGAGACGCTTTCTTTTTTCGAGAGGAAGATTTGCCCCCGCTTCCTGGAAATCTTGAATGGTTTCTTCCAGCAGTCTCCGGTCTATCGAACTTAACTCATTTGCTTGTTCGCTTTCGGCGAATGTTTTAACTGCATTCCATAATTTACCATCCAGGAATATTTTTGCACCAAATTCACTGACTGCAGGCAAAATATCATTATGCGCATTTCTTAATTCTTCTGAATTACAAACTGAGTCCAAATGAGCCACCAAACCCCACGCTTCATCCAGTTCGACAGTCGCTTGCTCCAAAGACTTAATCGTGTTGGAAAAAGTTACATTTTGGTGGTTTAATTCACGGATGGACTGCAAGTTCTTTTCGGATTGCTCTAAGGCAACAGTGATGTCATTTCGAACGCATTCTGGCAGCAGAGATGACCAGGAGGGATGCTCGGTTTTTTCGAGAAAAGGATGATTTTTCATAGTAGGAATAGATTCAAAGTGTTGGATTGGTAAATTGGTGATTTCCCAATCTATTCAAGAAGTTTTATTTTTTATTTGATTCAAGTTTTTTTTGTGGCGCATTTGTAAAAGTTGTATGGCTAGGGCAAAACCCATAGGCACATAAATCATAGATTTTTCAACCTCTTTACCGAGCCCTTCCATAAAAATAGTAATACCAATTACAATGAGAAAAGAGAGGGCTAAAATTTTCAATGCCACATTTTTCATGATGAAATCACCAATTGACTTGGCAAAAAACAGGATTACAACAAAGGAGGAAAGAACTGCCGTGATAATAATCCATTGATTATTAGTTAGCCCGACTGCCGTGATTACCGAGTCGAGCGAGAATACAATATCGAGAATTACAATTTGAAAAATGATTCCGCCCAAGCTCGCTTTTGCTTTATTTTTAGTCTCATGATGCTCCAACTCAACTGTGGCATGGATTTCTTTCACCGCTTTCCACATTAAAAATAAACCACCTCCCAAAAGTGCTAGGTCTCGCCATGAATAAGCAAACCAATCTGGACCATTAGTCCACACCGGATTGGTCAATTGTATCAACTTGAGCCCCCCTAACACCATGATTACTCGAGCCACCATGGCAAGAACCAGTCCGAAGTTTCGGGTTGAATTTCTTTTGTTTTCCGGCAAGCGGGAAACCAAAATTGCAATAACCAAAACATTATCGACTCCAAGAATTAACTCCAAGCCAACCAATAATGCAAATAAGCCAATTAAATCACCATCCATACTTCCCATCCTTTCATGGTTTATCGTTTTGAAAAGAAAAAAGATTCAAGAATCGACATTGTTTAGTATTTGGGATTGTTTTTTGTTATTTGAAGAACCCATTTGATATTCAAATAACCGATGCAAGCTTAGCTTTTTTACCGGTCGCCACACGCGTTCCCTTGAAGTTCGGATCTGAGGTACTTACCTCGGTCACCTGTGCACGAGTTTCTGTCAGTGTGGAGAGAAGGGATGGACATTCTGGGAAGGGATGGGGAGAAACCCCACTTAGTGTTCAGTGGGTTTGGCCCTCTACAACTTCCTACGACGACCGACATTTAGCCTTACAGGAATTTTCGGAAATATTGCTTCAGAAATGTAAAACTCATTCTGGTTTCGGACATGCATTGGAACTCGGACATTCTTTCGTTTTTGAGCAATTACCTACTTTTTTAAGTGAGTATAATCGATTCGAAAGAAAGGGACTGGAGCCATTGCCTTGGCTTGGTGCCTTGGTTTGTGCTTCTGCTTTTGACCTCGCATTACATGATGCATATGGCATGACCAATGATTTGCCGACCTATCAATCTTATGATTTCCCCTACCTCAATCTGGATTTAAGTCATTTTATTGAACCGAAAGACGGGAAT
>JABGUO010000182.1 GCA_018646565.1 Opitutia bacterium
CAAAATGTGAAACGTGCAAAACGAGCTACCCGGGCTTTTATTAAAACGACCAATCAATAAAATTTTGAATTACACATTAATTCACTTGGTTAAAATTCCCTTCTCATATCGCAGTGAGGATCTTATTTTTCCATTTTTTCCATAAAAGATCATTTCTCCATGAAGCCGTCCGTCCAAGTAATGTGCTTCCACCCAAGAACCGTCTTTTGATTTTTTAATACTCTTTCCGTTCAAGCGTCCACCGTCGAAAGTTTGGATTGTATTTAATTTAGATCCGTTTCTCTCTAACTTCCCTGCAAACGGAACTGCACTTTCCCGATGCAAAAGAATTGTGAGATTATCATCAGGTTCGACTATAAATTCTTTTTGAAAATCTTCTTCCTTTCCGATCCATTCAGTTGGGATTTCTCGGGGAGTTTCTTCGTTAATATCCTCTCCGCAAGAGAGCAACAAAAAGATACAGACAGGTGGGAGTAATCGTGTACAGAAATCTCTCAATTTTTTAGGTAGTCTGAAAATTCATAGAGTTCTGGGTCACGAATGATTTTTGCCTTCATCAACTTCTTCAATCTCGACTTGATCGTTTCTTGTGAGGCGCCCTCTTCTCCTGCGGGCAGTGCAGGCGATTGTTCATCATCTCCCAAAAAATCTCCCATTCGATCTTCCAACTCATCCGGATCGGCTCCCTCTTCGAGCTTGCGTACTACTTCTTCCATTGGTTCATCCATTGTTTCCCCGGTCATCTCACACATTTTACGCATCAACTGACCCATTTGCTTGGGGTCTGGGTTATCTTCGTCCATTCCTCCCATGGCACCCTCCAACTCCTTCATTACTTTTTCTGCTTGATTGGGGTCCATCCCTGCAAATGGATCATTGGGATCATCCCCTGAACCTTGCTCGGGCATTTCCGAAGGTTCTTCCTTTTTCCCGGTAATCGAAAACCCCGACATTACCTTTTCCATCTTATACTTTTTTCCATCTGGGCAGTCAGGCGTTTTGTCCGAGTAGGAAGTGGAATGGGCAAAGAATGAATAAATCTTCCCCGTCTCTCGACTCATGAATTCATAGATTGGCATAATATAAAAGTTCTACTAGTTAAATACTAACATAAAACAAAACAATGACGTAATGTTTTTATGCTAGCAATCTTTTCAAACCTGCAAATGAAGACAATTTTCCACTTTTGGAGTAACCCACCAACCAGTAGGCTTTGGATTGCCCTGCCTTTAGGCTATACTTTTTTCCTACAAGTGCTGACCGGTTTCCCCAAGCCAGACAGTCTAATGGAGCTGGATGCAAATGAACTTTTTGTCCGCTTTTCCGAGGAACTCTTTGCCTACCCCTTTTGGCTCCAAGACCTAAGTCACTTGCCGCTCTTTTATGGACTAGCCTGGTTATGGTCCTGGTACCTCGGGCCAATTCGTTCCTTTTCTTCAGCTCTTAAGTGCAAGGCATTTTATATCGCCACGCTATATGGAATTATTAATGAAATGGCACAGGCTTTTATTCCCGATCGTTTCCCCTCCCCTGGCGATTTGATCATGAATTTGGCAGGAGTATTTCTTGGCTTAATCACACATTCCATCCTATGCCGAAAATTCGGCACACTCGCACAGTAATACAGTCTAATTTTTTCTCATCGCTCCTTCTCTTTCCAGCAGAGTCGGATGAGAATAATGAAATCCTGCCATTAATGGGTGAGGCAATGGATGGGATAAATTTTCGACATACAGTTTTCTCAGGGCAGAAATTAAAGGCTCCTCCCCTCCCACTGCTAATTTTGCAAAATGATCGGCTTCAAATTCGTGTTTCCTCGAAAATAAATTACTGAACGGAGTGAGCCAGTAAGTAAAAAAGCCAAGTGTCAGGGATAAGCCAATAATCAAGGGACTCAAAGAGGAAGTTAAACTAACATCTAAGCCCAGTCCCTTATAAAACCAGGCACTTTCGAGCAAGTACCCCATTAACCCGAAGCCCGCTAATCCCATCACAAAAGACATTACCAAGCGCTTGGGAATATGCCCCATCTTATAATGTCCCACCTCATGGGCAAGTACCGCCTCAATCTCTTCAATAGACATCTGTTTGATAAGTGTATCATACAATACAATACGGCGAAATCGTCCAAAACCAGTAAAATAAGCATTCGAATGCCCCGAGCGCTTACTTCCATCGATCACTTCAATTGTATTTGCCTTAAATCCGGTCTTATCGGATAAGGCCATCAGTCGATCCTTCAATTCACCATCTTCCAACGGGGTCAACTTATTAAATAAGGGAAGAATTAACTTGGGGTACAGTACCATCATTAAAAGCTGTATACCAAAAAACACCACAAATGCAGCGGCCCACCAATATTCAGGCGATGCCGCTGAGATTGTCCGGTACAACCAGATCAATAATGCCAACAGAAGGTAGGAAAGAGCAAAGCCCAAAATTATTCCCTTTACCTTATCCATAACCCATAGCTTTTTAGTCGATTTGTTAAACCCAAATTTTTCTTCCAATGTAAATTGATTATACCAATCAAAAAACAGACCCGGTATTTGTAGAACATTTAGTAATGCAGTTGCCACAAAAGCCCCCCACCAAACTGAATCGAGAAGGGTCACCGGCCAAATTTCAAATACTGTGGGCAAGACATATAAAAACACCGGAAAGAAGACCACGAAACCAAAAATCTCTTCTACCCTTGAAAACCGGCTCTTACTGATTGAATAGTTACTCGCTTTTTTCCAAGTCTCGTCATCCATCAATGACTTCGATTCCTCCGGTTGAGCTTCGATCAAATTTGCCACATGCTTCTCGTTTAGAACTTTGAGAAAATACTCAAATAAAAATTGGCACACTGCCAACACTACTATAATCGTTTGCAAATCAGTCATTATTCACAGCCTATCGATTCAATTTAAAGTTGTCGACTACAGAGCCCCCAAAAACTATTTCTCAGTTCCTCGTGATAACAGTAAGCGTCATTGCAATCACATTATTTGAAATTAAAAGAAACGAAAAGAAGGTGATCAGCTTTTGGACCAAACTACTTTAGTATTTTCCATCCACGCCGATGTTCAATTAGTTCTATTTGAATTGCGATTAAGTAAAAATGCTATAGAAAATTTTATATAAAATGGGAACTCCTGAAAAACAGACCGTAGCTCAAGAAGAGCTTTCCTTCGAGCAGGCCTTGGCAAACCTTGAAGAAATCATTCAACGCATGGAGTCAGGTGAGGCTCCACTCGACTCTTTAATTACGCACTACCAAACTGGTGTGAAAATGTTAAAACTTTGCCGAGAAAAAATAGAATCGGCAGAAATGAATATCAAAGAAGTTCAGGAAAAGGATAAAGAATTAATTAAAAAAGATTTTGAGGACATGGTGTGATGGAAAAAAATTCTGAGATTTTAAAAGAAATAACATGTCCAGCTGATTTAAAAAAGCTTGATTACGAACAGATCGAAATTCTTTGCCAAGAAATTCGAAACAGGATTATTGATGCTACTTCTCAAAACGGAGGCCATGTCGGGCCCAACCTAGGCGTGGTCGAATTAACCGTTGCCTTGCATATTGCCTTTGATACTCCACAGGATTCTTTCTTCTGGGATGTTTCCCACCAAGGATATGTTCACAAATTACTTACCGGTCGAAATGACGAGCGGTTTGAAAAAATTCGTCAATCAAACGGATTAAGTGGATTTCTTTCCCGGGAAGAAAGCAAGCACGATGCATTTGGAGCCGGTCATGCAGGCACTGCCCTTTCTGCTGCTCTTGGACGTTGCATTGCACGTGACCTTAATAAAAAGGACGAACATGTTGTTGCGGTTGCCGGCGATGCTGCATTTACCTGTGGAATTACTTTGGAGGCTCTGAACAATATTGCCAGTTCGACTAAGCGGTTCATATTAATTTTGAATGATAATGAGTGGTCAATCGCCAAAAATGTGGGTGCGTTTTCCAAATATTTTAACGAATTGATAACCAATCCTGCTTACACTCGTTTACACAAAGACGCAGAAAGTTTCCTCACTCAAGTTCCCGGTGGTCCTTCACTGATGAAATTTTTATCGAAGGCGAAGCGAGACACAAAGGAATTAATTGCACCCTCTAGTATTTTTGAAAAACTGGGCATCCGTTACCTCGGTCCAATTGATGGACACGATGTACAGTCATTAGTTCGCTTTTTTGAATTTGCCAAAACCTCCGATGAACCCATTGTCCTCCACCTTCTCACCCAAAAAGGAAAGGGGTTTCCAGTAGCTTTGGAAGAACCGGAAAAATGGCATGGATCCGGACCTTTTGACAAGCAAACTGGGCAAAGCAAACCCTCCTCCCCCACTTCCCCGCCCAAATACCAAGATGTATTTGGAGAATGCCTATCCAAATTGGCCGCAGAGAATGAAAATATTGTCGGTATTACTGCAGCAATGCCAAGCGGTACTGGCCTGGACGCCCTGCACAAGGCAATTCCGGAACGCTTCTTTGATGTAGGTATTGCTGAAGAACATGCCGTCCTTTTAGCTGCTGGTATGGCAACTGGTGGGAAACTTCCGGTATGTGCAATATACTCCACTTTTTTACAAAGGGCTTATGACCCAATCATTCATGACGTATGCTTACAAAACCTTCCGGTTACTTTCTGCCTAGACCGTGCCGGACTGTCTCCTAATGATGGCCCCACCCATCATGG
>JABGUO010000183.1 GCA_018646565.1 Opitutia bacterium
AATAGATTTAACACTGACTACTAATAGTCAACGACTTGTACGAAATTAGTCTTTTGGCACAAAACATGAGAGAGAAAGGCCTAACAATTCCTAATAATTAAAAAATACATGAAAACAAAATTACTTATTACAATACCAATTTTTCTGTCTGCCACCTTGTTGGGTACTCCTGACCCAACAGGCGATATTAAGCCACCTGGTTTTCCAATCCGTGATCAAATAGTAAAGAGGTTTGATATTGATGGGGATGGAAAGTTGAGCATGGATGAGCGCTCTGTGATGCGTAAGAAAATGCAGGGGAGAAAAGAGGAACTTATGCAAAAATTTGATGCGAATGGGGATGGCATACTCAGTAATGAAGAGCGAACCACAATCAGAAAAGTATTTCAAAAACGTAAAGCGGAAGCTTTTGAAAGTTTTGATGCAGACGGAGAAGAAATTCGCGATCAGGTTGAAACTGAGCCTAACCGGTCATCCGATCTTTAATTAGTAATTGAATTATTTGTCATGATTGAATCAAATGGAATTTCAGGCACATTAATGTCTCAATCTCACGCACAAGGTCGATCTCACTTAACAGATAAGCAATCCCACCTTGTTACAGAGACATTAAGTAAGTACGATCCAAATAACCTTACTGAAGCTGATGCTAAAGAAATTACATCAAGTTTCAGGGAAGCGGAAATCCGACCCAGCAAAGCACTGAAAGAAGCCATTTCGGCGGAAGGGTTTGATGCAAAAATAGTCGCTAAAAAAGCTGGCCTTCAGCATCCGCAAATCAGTGGTTCAGCTGGAATAAAGGAAAGTTTCAATATTAGTGAGAATCAGTTGAGCGAACTCTACAAACTTCTTCAACAATACCACAGTGATGATTCATTAGATGCAGATCGTAATTCTTTATTAAATACCATTCAGGGAGTGTTAGGAGGCATTGAGATGATTGGACTTAAAGAGGTTACCAGGGCTCATGAAACTAATCAGAAAATGATCCAAACCGTTTGAACCCAATACTGGCAATTAACTCGAATTCATTCCTTGAAAAAAATAATCCATTGAACTGAATGTTTAGCAATTTTTACGCGTTACCAGATGTACGAGTAATCGGTGCAAGGTCAGACCTGCTGAATATGAGGATAATGTTTTTGACGCGATGAGGGAGTTGGGGGGGCATAAAACCTGGTTAAAAGAGTTGGGCGGCATTAGAGTAATCGTCCTAATAAGGGGATTTGATACCAGGTTGTCCCTCCCCTCTCGCGCTTAATTTTCGATTAATGCAAACCTCGGCACGATCCATTATCTATCAACATCAAGTCGGAAATACTCAGCTTTTGTGTCATGAATGCTCCTAATTCTTTAGCAATTTTTTGATCGAGTGAATTCAAACCGTTAAGATACAGATAGAATAATGTCTTCAAAATCACCCAGTTCCAGAGCTACACTTTTATAAAGGTAGATTGACTCAAAAAAGAATTACGGTTCATTTCATATTATCCATGCAAACTGTTCACTCACTTAAAGGAAAAGAGGTCTTGTTGCTTGAAGATGATCTTCTTCTGGGCAAACGCATCGAAGCTTATTTAACTAATTTAGGATTGGAGACCACCCGCGTTGAAAATTGTGCTGATGCAAAGAGTGCGCTTCAGGAAATGTTTTTTGACTTTGCACTTTTTGATCTCAACTTACCGGATGGCGATAGCCTGAGTTTATTGAAAAGCGGTTATATTCCTGACAATACTCTCTGTATTTTAATGACCGGAGAAGGTGGAGTTAAATCTGCCGTTGAATCCATTCGGCTTGGGGCTGCTGATTACCTATCCAAACCTTTCGATGTCGAAGAACTGCCACTCGTTTTCCAACAGGCACAGGCAAACCTAAAAAATAAGAGATTGGTTGAGCATGAAGAAAGAGAAAGAAAAGAAAAGACTGACATGCTCTTCTTCGGAGGCGCATTTGCCGAGGACCTCGAACAACTTAATAAAGTATTGGCGGCCGATCGTCGGTTAACAGCCAACCTTCCCCCTTTACTTATTGATGGCCCCACCGGAGCGGGTAAATCGACCTATGCCCAATGGATCCATGCCAATGGACCACGCAAGGAACAACCCTTTGTTGCCCTTAATTGCTCAGCTATCTCGGAAAACCTCGTAGAATCAGAATTATTTGGTCATGAAAAAGGAGCCTTCACTGATGCCTCAAAATCGCGCATCGGATTATTTGAGGCCGCCGATCAGGGAACCCTTTTTCTTGATGAGGTCGCCAGCCTCTCCCTGGCTGCTCAGGCCAAACTTCTGCTTGCCATCGAGAGCAGGAAAATTCGACGGGTTGGTGGAAATAAAGACCTAATCACCGATGTGCGCATAATTGCCGCGGCCAACCAAGACCTGAGGAAAATGATTATTGATGGTCAGTTCCGCGAAGATTTATTTCACCGTTTAGACCTTTTGCGTATCTCAATCCCCCCCCTATCCCAACGTGGAAAAGATTTACCCGAACTAGCCGATCATTTCCTCAAAGCCCTCTCCCAAAAATATCGACTGCCCAAACCTCAGATGGATGAATCCTTCAATAAGTATCTTCGCAAGCATAGTTGGCCGGGAAATATCCGAGAACTTTTACACGAACTGGAACGCTCTCTTGTTCTTTGCGAACCAGGGAATAACCTTTCCTTGTCAAATCAGTCCACAACCAATCTTACCAATCTAGGGGAAAACGATCCGACCGACTGGCTGAATAAAAAATTCATCTTTCCTGAAAAAGGATTTGATTTGGAACAAGAAATTCTACGATTCATCCAACTAGGTATAAAACAGGCCGATGGAAATGTGACTGCTGCTGCACGCTTACTCGGAGTACCTCGTGATTATTTGAGGTACCGACTGAAAAAATAGTTTTAAATTGGTAAATAGGTAAATATTTCCTATTTACGGCCCCCACACCTGGGAAATATTACCCAAATATAGAATAAATTAAGAACCCCAGGGAGTTAAATATCATGTATTCGCTTACAGGTGAGTGACTTATAGATATCAATCTAATTGGCACGGGTAATGGTAGATAAGGTTACTCAAGTTTTCAACCTAACCCAATAATCACATGAACAAAATAGCTATCTCGATATTCCTGACCGCAACATTGCTTTGCTGTAATGCATTTGCTCAAAAAGATCCCGCAGGTTTCGGTGGAGAAAAACCTGGAGCTTCCCGCCCCGAAGCCAAACCAGATGGAGCAAGTGACTTGGGCAAACCTGTTGAACGGATAAGCAAAGATGCAATTAAGGAAACTTTAGAAGCAGCAAAGGCAGGTAAAATCACAAGAAAAGAAGCAAAAAGTAAAATTGACCAGATTCGCAAAGGGTTGAAGGAAAAGGGTGAAATGAAGGATGTTAAAAGACCTGAAAAATCCGAACTTTCCGATAATGCTAAGTCGGTGCTTGATGCCATTAAGGAAAAACAGGACACCCTTCACTCTGAACTCAAAAAAAACCTGGCCGAGTTAGGTAATGATGCAACCAAGGAAAAAGTAAAAGAAGCAGCCCAAGCATTTAAAGAAGCAAATAAGGAAAGATTTGATGCGATTAAAGCGGAGCACGAAGCCATTCGCGAACAATTAAAGGCAGCACGCCCCGCCCGTCCAGATCGCCCAAAAATTGAATTATCCGAAGAGTTAAAAGCAAAAGTGGAAGATATTAAATCAAAGCGTGATGAACTGCAGGAAGTAAAAAAGGCCCTCCATGCTAACCTCAAAGACTCAACCGTGGAAGAGAGAGAGGTTTTGATTGCGGAGTTTAAGGAGACTAACAAAGCAAAGCATCAGGAAATCAAAGAGAAAACAAAAGCGGTTAAAGAAGAGATTCGTGCACAAGTTGAAACCGAAGCTATCCGTACCTCCGATCAATAATTTCTAAAATTGTTCATTTTGAACTAAACCTAAAAGCGGTCGATTATTGGCCCCCTCGGTTTTTCGAAAAAAGAGGCTCCTCTGGGGAGGAGCCTCTTCTATTTTGTTTTCCAACAAGAAATATACTACTTACAATTGAACAATGCTTAGGTCGGTTCAAAATAAAAACTCAACGATTTCAACTTACTTCCGTTTTTATTCCGTAATCCTTGGCCTATTTATTTTACTGGCTATTCTAATTACTTCTGCCTCATCCAGGGAACCGAGATCTTTTGACGAGTTTCACTCCAATTTAGGTGAAGTCTTGATACTTCCCCTCTATCCCCGTACAAAACCTCTACCTCAGAATCAACTACGGGAGCCTTTGGATATCGCTACGGTTCCTCAACATATTCAACCCAACGGAAGGAAAATAGATTCCCCAACCAACCAACCTGAGCTTGCTCAATCCGAGGATATCGAGTCTAGAGAATTATTGACGGACGAAGAAATTACCGAACTTCTTTTTGGCGACTTAGATGAATGGGGAAGTGAAGAGAAAGTGGAAGACCAGGAACTTTTGCCCATTGAAACAAGTGGATGGCTCAAGTTTTACCTGGCAGAATTTGGTCTAGGCTACTCGGACAATCCTCTCTACGCCGCCTATAATCCAAAGAGCAGTCGCTACGGGGAATTCACCCTGGAAAGCTTTTTTTTGAATCAACAAGACCCTGAGCAAAAAGCTTTGCTATATCTATATGGAGAAGGCAAAAAATTTGCTGATCTCGAGGAGGATATGTCAGGTTTGCTACTGGCTTTGGTCGACTATACCTTTGCACCCTCCGCAAGTTCCTTATCTTATGGAGCTAAGGTACAACACACTTATTACGATCAAGGAATGGACTTCTCGAACCTTGGTTCCACAAATCGTTTAAAGGTCACCTCCAATAAATCCATGATTTCACCTTTTATAAATTGGGTGGATGATGATGGATTTTCAGCTAAATTTGAACTTGGGTGGGGCAAGGAAACCTTAAGGCAATTTGCAGATAAAAACTATATGAAAACGCTCTCATTTACCTTTGGAGAAGAAGAGAATGAATGGATTAACTGGCAGGCAAAATACGAGCTATCCAACACCGACTACAAAGATCGAGATGCCAAGAATGGCTCAGGAGAGGTTACTTCTGGAAGGGTAAAAATCCGTAAAAATGGTGCCTCAATCTTGCTATCCCCACAAAAAGAAAATTTGTGGACTAAGGGGACTAAGCTGAAGGCAGGGTATAGAAAGTCAAGAAATTCGGATGGTGGTTATTACGATTACCAACGATGGATGTTTTCTTTGGGTAGAGAAATTCAATCCGAACCTTGGGAGAGTGATTTCTCAGCCGGGTACAATTCAACCCGTTACTCGGAACGTTTAATTGGGCCTAATTCTTTATTTTCGAAGGACGGATGGAACTTTGGTCTTCGGATTACCCGTGAAATTGATCTTTACTGGAAAACCTATATCAAATGGGCTCGGGAAGAGGATCGATCCAATGACCCTGAATACTCTTACCAAAGCAATTTTTGGTCTTTGGGTCTAAGCTGGGAAAAATGAACATTCTAGCAGAAAGCAACCTATGGAAGTCTTTTACCTGGGTAGCACTTATTCTTGCAGGAATGGTTATCGCCCTGTTGTTTGTTTCGCGATCACAACTCCATCGGCAAGTCATTGAGTCGGAAGCTATGTTCCTAAAAGCTCAGTTTGAACAATCCATGAATGCATTACTGCTCGATGAATTGGATGAGGAAATTTCCTGGATAGAAGAAAACAGCCTAAATGAAAGATTGATCAATCAGGCGGCTCT
>JABGUO010000184.1 GCA_018646565.1 Opitutia bacterium
ACTGGGCTGGCAGGTTACTCCAGTTGCATAATATCGTGTGAACCGAGTCCCTTCTTTCGCAAGGCTGTCAATATGGGGCGTTTTTGCGTAGGGATGCCCGTAGCAGGCCAAGTCCCCGAACCCGAGATCATCCGCAAGGATGAAAACGATATTGGGTTTATCTTTTGCAAGAACACTGAAGAGGGCGAGTATAAATGATAGAAGGCTTAGAATCTTATAGTTGTTTTTCATGTTGTCAGTTCTTGGAATTCGTTTTCTACCTTTTGAAGTTTCCGTATTAGATTACGGTTCGGTCCCTTGCATTGACAATGCTAAGAAAATTATACCGTGATGTAGAGTAATAGGAATCGGGCTTAATAGGAAGAATTACTCAATATTTCCGAAGTTTTCACTTATTTGCCTTCCTTTTCTACATTTTTCGCAAAAAAAAGGGAGTTTCTCGTCTGCCCGTTCAAGCAATGGACAAAAGAATAAAGCTAAACATAACGGGCTTAGCCTTCTTCCTAGTCTTCACCTTTTTACCTTAGTTGGCCTCAGCCAACCCAAATACCTTTAAGCAGAAATGCCAGGTATTTGTGAATGTGCGTTTTGCGGGAAGTCGAAAGTCAGCACGAGCGGCTCGGCTCCAGTATTCTCAATTTCCACCCCGCCATTAGCAAGTGCGGATTGTGTAATGAATCCAATCTCAGGATAGACCTCACCGAGGACCATATTCTGATGATATTTGACCTCGAGTTTTCCAATACGACCGCTACCACCATTGGTATGAAACAATGCGGGGCACTCCGGGCTAAAAGTCGTCTTAGCCCCGGGAGCTAAGCTAAGTCGAAGAATCGAGACTTTCTGGTCACCAAGAACCTTGCCGTATACAATCCACTTTGCGTCCACTCCATCACCAGCAAATTCCTCCGCGGTGATCGCCGGACGAGAATTCTTCTGAACAAAGTCGGGGTCCTGATTGGCTTCGAAGTCGAACTTTTCAACCAGATATTCCCAGTCTTCGTGACGATCTTTCGGATAGTCCTCTTCACGGCATGCATAGAAGGCATCTGCGGCTCCGATACTTCCATCTAGGGTGAGATCCTCCGCAAGGAAATGCTCATCCATGGTGACATGCACCTCATGTGTGCAAAGATCTGTCGGCGAATGTAGAACGCCGTTGGGCATTACAAAACCGTTATCAATATGCATCATTGTATGTGGTGACAAATGGCGAACTCCGTTATACTCGCCTTGCCCAAAACTCTTCATACAGGCAAAAAACTGGTCCTTGGTTACAAAAGGATACAACCCCATAGCTGTGGTGTGATAATGCGACGGGCTCACTCCGGGATTATCAAAAGAATTGATGTCATAGACTTCCCATTTCGACCAATGAAGGTGATGGGGAATCGGATTCAAATTGTCGAATTTCTTGGACACGATTGGCCAGGTAGGTTCACCGTAAATGGATTTCGAAAAAGCGGTAATCTTCTCACCCATTACCGCGTCAGGATTAGCGAGGATCAAATCCTGTAAAGAAATAACCTGTCCACTGGGAGTGAGGACATGTGATTCACCTTCACGATAAGGTGCCTTGCCGGTGCGCGTATCGATCACACCCGTTACGATCGGAACCGTGCATCCCATCCAGATTTCATCGAGGCCCGTACCGTCCATATAATCGGGGTAGTACGATCCCTCATCAAGACGAATGCGTTTCCCGGGGCTACAAAATGTTCTGCCGGCGTAACGGTGCATTAGTTGTAACACCCCGTCATTATGGTTGAGGCAGTCATCGAGAATGGAAGCTGATTCTCCACCGGATCCGTCGATTACATCTTGTTGGGGGTACTCGTGAAGTTTATTAGGTAAAATTGATGTTGAAGCAGCCATAAGGAAAAAACTTATATTGGTTAAAGAAGGGGGTCAGTTGAGAGAGAATGAATTAGATTATATTTGTTTTCTATTTGCGTAACACAGCGGGAGAAATCGTTTGTGTGAATTACAGCAGTTGAGAAAAAAGAGTGCCTTGAACGATGTCAAGATGGAAGCCCGATATAGCTGATCATGTACCGGCATTGGTACGCTCCCGTTCGGTGCTTTTGGTACCTCAGTTTTTAACGATTATCACATCTTTTGTTTCGAGGGTTCCCCACTTGTGATTAATGCCGCATTTAATTACCTTGTTCCGAAGACTTTCGTCCTTAACTGTAAAAGTCCTATCATCTATACGAATTGTCGCCAAATCGTCGGATAAAGTAACGCTCGTTTCATGCCACTCCCCAACTTCAGCATGATACTTTTCTGTGGTGACATTGACTTTCTTCTTTTTCGACCCAGGAATACTTTTATAAGTCACAAAACTGATCACATCACTCTTGGTAGAGTTCTTGGCTGGAGTGCCATTGATAAATACCTTGAAAAGATGGGATGGTTTTCCATTTACTTCCGTCTCAAAGACCAGAACAACCTTTTTGGTCAAGTTATGCTTCCATGAAAGAGAAAAGGTTCCTTTGGAAAATGGCACATGATAGTATGTAATCGGACCATGACGATTGTGGCTGTTGTATTCGGCTTCCGTGCTCTCCACTTTCCGTATGCCATTCCCTTCACTCAACTTCCCCCATTTCATTGAGGTTTGCTGATCCAAGGGTATTATTTTAATCTCTCCCAAAAGAAAGGGCACTGTCACCAGAAACATCCATGAAGTTACGATAAGATTACTAATTTTTTTATTCATATTATTTTTCTAACTTAATTGTTTTTAGCTCTATCTGGATTTCTCCCTGAGTGGGTACCGGGAGTGCAATTCCGATCCGACCTTGGGGTGACCACTTCGACCATGACTCCGACTTCGTACAGTCAATAATGTACTCATGCCAGTTAGCATCCGCGGTTGGCTGAAAAAGAATATCATCCCCCTCCCATCCACTATGGCGTAATACCGCCCGACTAGCACCGATGGAAGTACCACCCGAAATTTTCATCTCAAAAAGGATCTTTGAATACTTTTGGGTATTCACATCTATACCCGTATGAAGGAGAGGCGGAATGGCTCCCGCCTTCACGGTCACCATACAGGAACCGTTTTGGTTAATTGGATCCGAAACCAGCTCTTGGGTCTTGGACTTATGAATCTTTCCTTCGTAGGTTCTGGTTGTAAATTCCAAAACAATATTGTCCGGGAGGTTTGCCGGCGAACCAAGCTGATCTCGTAATGGAATAAAGAAATCAGGTTCCAGGTTTACCACATCCGACTTCCAGCGATCAAAGGACCTTTTCATTTCCCGATATTTTCCAGGGAGTGTTTCACTTAAGTTTTCAGTTTCACCGAGATCCTTGCGGAGATTAAAAAGTTCATCTTTGTATTCAGCTGACCATCTTTTTTCACGGAGATATTTAAACGTGCGAATCAGCTTCCAGTC
>JABGUO010000185.1 GCA_018646565.1 Opitutia bacterium
ATCACTCTTCGAGATCGGGATACCACCGAACAGATACGGTTATCTGAGGAGGAGGCGATTTCGTATTTGGAAGAAAAGATTAATCCTTAGTCACTAATTCGCCAATCCTCTAAGACCATTTGAGGTGTTTTCCGACCATTCCAGGAATTCCATCTCAAACGAAATGCAAGGTCTATTTCCGTGGTACATGGAGGTATCCTATCTCCCATATTCCAAGCAATACCAGAAATAGTACGGTTACCGTTATGTACGGAGAATTGAAAATGTTCTCCGGTACCGACTTTCTTGGGCTCGTACGCTAAACGGATTTTTTCAAGGGATAAAATCGGCTCTGGGTTCTCTTGACCAAAAGGGGCTAAATTACTCAAGTCTGAAAGTAGATTTTCCTGTAGTTCATCCTGTTGAATAACCGCTGCAATCTGAAGGGTTGGTTCAGGGAATGAACCCCCGGTGTCACTTTCAATTACTTCAACAAACTTTTTTTTGAAATCTTCTAGCTTCTCAATTGATACACTTAATCCAACTGCGGCCGGATGTCCGCCCCAGTGATCAAGAAGTTCCTTACATTGATCTAATGCTTGTACTAGGTTGACTCCTTTCACACCCCGTCCCGATCCCTTACATTCGTCCCCTGTTTGAGCCAGTACGATACAGGGCTTCCCCAATGAGTTTGCTAGCTTGCCCGCCACAATTCCAACTACCCCGGGGTTCCAGTTGGGACCTTGGCCACATACGACTACCGCTGGGCAATCAGAAAAGAATTCATTTGCCTGAACAAGTGCGTCCTCAGAAAGTTTTGATTCGATCCGCTTTCGCTCTTCATTGTACTCATTCATTTGGAGGGCAAGAGACTTACAATTTTGTTTATCCGTTTCGAGTAGAAGTGAGGTTGCAACTTCCGCATCATCTAATCGACCGCATGCATTGATTCGGGGAGCTATCTTAAAAGCGACATCTTCACTGTTTGGATTGGGTTCGGAGTGTAGGTTTGCCATCTCCAGAATTGCATTAAGCCCGTTACATGGATTACGCCCTAATTCTCGGAGTCCAAAGCTTGCTATAATTCTATTTTCTCCACGAAGAGGCACAAGATCTGCAATCGTTCCTAACCCGGCTAGTGCGAGCGAGTCCCTTGGGTTTATTTCGTATGCTCTTTTGACTCCTTGTTCACGTAATTTCTTTAGAATTCCATGAACGAGTTTAAAGGCAAGCCCTGCAGTACACAGAAATCTCCATGGTTCTCCTTTATCCTCGTGGAGGTGAGGATTAACCTGAATCGCTTGGATTGGAGATTCATCTTTGGATTGATGGTGGTCCACCACTATTAAATCAATCCCTTTCGATCGTAATCCTTCCGCTTCTTGTTTGGAATTGGTACCACAATCAAGAGCGATAACTAAATTAATATCTGCAAGTTTTAATCCACGTTCAAGAATATCCTGAGTTAATCCGTAGCCTTCAGTTTTTCTTTTTGGAGTAACATGATAGGGAGTTAATCCAAGCTCGGTGAGGATTCTTTTCACAATTACAGTGGATGTAATTCCGTCCACATCGTAGTCTCCAACGATCAGAACGTGTTCCTTATTATTGATCGCATGAATGATTCGATCCACTGCCTCGCTCATCCCCGAAATTTCGAAAGGGTTTATTAGATGAGCCAGTCTTGGCTTAAGAAAAGCGGTAGCTGATTCAGGGGTGGTAATTCCCCGAGCTAGCAGAAACTTAGATAAAGTGGGGGAGACTGATAAATTTTGACTAAGTGCGCTAACACTCTTTTCGTCATACTTATCCTCAATCCACTGCATTCAATAATTTCTAAACTGTAATTAGGGGCAAAACTTATTTATCGGATGATGTCTGCCAATCATATTTGGGCAAAATTTCACCCTCTTCTACATGTTTACGATCGCCTTTGTGCCAAAGGAAGAAAATCGGGCTCGCAATAAAGATAGATGAAAATGTTCCAGTCAAAATTCCAATTACGAAAACAAATGCAAAATCATTAATTACACCCGCACCAAAGATCCAAAGCGAAAGAGCGGCTAAAAGTGTTGTTACACTAGTAAGTATTGATCTGGAAAGAACTCGATTGATGGCAATCATGATCACTTTCTTTAAGTTCGTTACAGGGTTCATTTCAAGTTCTTCTCGAATACGGTCAAAGACAACAATAGTATCGTTGATTGAGTACCCCACAATCATCAGAATAGAGGCGAGCATTGGTGCAGTAAACTGACCGGAGCACAAGGCTCCACCGGATACCGTACCAATCAAGACAAATAAACCAATTGTCATCAAAACATCATGAATTGTGGCGATAACTGCCCCGATCGCGTAGCCCATTTCAAATCGAATGGCCACATACAAAAGAATTCC
>JABGUO010000186.1 GCA_018646565.1 Opitutia bacterium
CTCTGTCCCGCACGCTTGATCTGCATTACAAACTCATTCCGGCTTTTTATGACATTTCCATCTTTTTGCATTTTATCCGAGACATAGCCTACCTTCACCCCTCCTAGGTAAACCTCATACCATCGATCAACCGCCGTGAATTCTGTTTTTGCCCCAACAACCTGAATTCCTGAAACCAAAAACAGGACCAGTGCACTCGGCCTAAATAAGAGATTAACAAGAAATTGAATCAGTCTATAATAATTCATATACGAATAGATGTCTTTTCTTTCGATTTCTTACTTAGTTATCAAATATTACCCGAAGTCCTCGTTTGATGATCCTGCGAAAAGACATCATAAGGACAATACCTTAGTCCAACTTAAAACCGTCTCGCTCGAGACTGGCCTTTACCTGAACTTAAATAAACTCGTTAATTAAATTTTCCAGCATTTCTTGACGGCCACTCGAAAGTGTAGGCTCGCCATTGGCCAATGCGAGTTCCTCGAGTTCAGCAAAGCTGGCGGTACCTGCTTCCACTTTTGCACCGATGTCTTTGTCAAAGCTGGAATAGCGCTCCTCCACAAAATTAGCTAATCGACCGTCCGCCTGGATTGCGTGAGCAATCTTCAGCCCGCGGGCAAACGCATCCATTCCTCCAATATGGGCATGCATCAAATCAATTGGCTCATGAGATTCACGTCTGCGCTTGGCATCAAAATTCAAACCGCCGGTGGTGAAGCCACCCATTTTGAGGACCACTAGCATAATCTGGGTGGTCATGTAAATATCAGTGGGGAACTGATCTGTATCCCATCCAATCAAAGTGTCCCCCGTGTTAGCATCAATACTGCCGAGTGCATTCGCATTGGCCGCGACAGTCAGATCATGTTCAACCGTGTGCCCGGCCAAAGTGGCGTGATTGGTTTCGATATTTAATTTAAAATGATCGAGCAAATTATATTCGCGAAGGAAATTCAGGCAGGCTGCGGAATCACTGTCATACTGGTGAGTGGAAGGTTCACGTGGTTTGGGCTCAATATAGAATGGTCCGTCAAATCCGATATCCTTGGCATGATCCACTGCCATGTGCATGAACGCAGCTAAATGATCAAGTTCGCGTTTCATATTTGTGTTCAACAAGGTGGAATACCCTTCTCGACCACCCCAGAATGTATATCCCAAGCCATCCAATTCCTTAGTTACCTCAAGTGCTTTTTTAACCTGTGCCGCCGCATAGGTGTAAACGGCAGCGTCGGGAGATGTGGCCGCACCCTGCGCATAGCGTGGATGTGCAAACAAGCAGGCTGTGCCCCATAGCAGTTTCACACCTGTTTCCGACTGTTTGACTTTTAACTTGGCCACCACACGGTCAAGGGCGGCGTTGGAGGCAGACAGATCATTCAACTCCGGAGCGATATCCCGATCATGAAAGCAGTAAAACTCAATTCCCATTTTATCAAGAAATTCAAAAAATACATCCACTCGGGCAAGTGCATTTTCAACTGAATCGCTCTTATCATCCCAGGGCATATGGGCAGTACCCTGTCCAAACGGATCCGCTAATTCATTGCGCATGATATGCCAGTATGCACCTGCAAATCGCATATGATCTTTCATACTTTTACCACCCACTTCTTCGGTCGGGTTATAATGCTTGAAAGAAAGCGGGTTTTTGGAAGATGAACCTTCGTATTGAATTTTATCGCAGTTAAAATATTCCATGAGAAGTAGGGTTTAATGTTAAAATTATATAATAACCGATTTCCTACAAAACGGAAACCGTATTTTGCGTATATTTTCTGTTGATATACGACAATATTAAAATCACAATAGTTCAGTGAGCCATCCAATAGCTATTGTCATGTCCGAAGTCTTTCTTCGTCGACTTACCCCTTCCCTTACTCCCTTTGCCCGAAGAATGCAGGATTACCGAGTGCTAAGTATTCACCGTTCAATCGATGAACTTGCTCCCATGCTCAGGGAACTACAGCCAAGCGGATTAATTACCGAGTGGCTACCGAAAAAAACTAACCAGCTTCTTAAGCTCAAGATTGAAGTGCCGACCGTTGTCGTGGCAACAGATCAAATTATTCCAAATACACTCAGTGCCGATGTGGATGATTGGGCAGTAGGAAGAGAGGCAGCAGAAACGTTTTCCTGCACCGGTTTCAAAAGTCTCGCATGCCTAGGTAATGGCACATGCTACTCGGACCAGCGAATTGAAGGCTTCAATAGAAAATTCTCAGAAAGGAATATTCCTTTTTCCGTTCATATTGAAAGTGGTTTTGAAGACACTCGTTATAGTGAATCTTTTCATCGGCCAAGTGTAGAAATGAAGAAGTGGCTTGAGGGCTTGCCAAAGCCAGTGGGAATCTTTGCCGTACATGACCCACTTGGACGCTTTCTTTGCAATGCGTGCACCCAACTTGGACTGGAAATACCAACCGAAGTATCAGTAATTGGGGCTAATAACGACCCCCTTGTTTGCGATTTAACCTACCCGATGCTTTCGAGCGTTTCTATCCCCTGGGATACATTAGGAGAACAGGTCGCTACTGCTATGCAAAAAATGATTACAAGGGGGGGGATTCGGACAGAAAAGCCTATTTTGGTACAACCCAGTGGCGTAATACTAAGGCACTCCGCCAATCATCTGGCGATCGAAGACCCTCTTCTAAGACGGGCAATGTCCTACCTAAGCGAACGCATGCAAACATCGACCTCCATTGGAATTCTATGTAAAGAACTCAGTATTCCAAGAAGAACTTTGGAAAGGAAATTCAAAGAGCACTTTCAGTGCACACCCTGGGAAATGCTGTCCCAGTTACGGGTCAAAAAAGCCAAACAATTGTTAGCAGAAACCAATCACCCCATCTCAATGATTTCAGAATTGGCAGGCTTCAATGATGCAGAAAGAATGGCCGTTGTATTTAAAAGAATAACCGGAAACGCACCTTCCTCCTTTCGTAAAATCCTTCGAAATCAAATATAATTACCATCCATTTCAAAAGAAACGAACTGCAAGCACAATTTAAAAGTTATTTTTGTCGACAAAATAAAGTTGCTAATACTTCTAGAGTTTTAAATATTGATTTATTAATAAAATCTCCTCCCAAATAGAAAACGATCTAAGTGCTCGTCTGACGAGTGGTAATATCTCAGATATACCACTAACCATGGATGGTATAAGTAAGCATTATGGAGTTAGCTACACCCCTGTAAGACAAGCATTGGGTGGATTGATTGGAGGTGGACTGCTCAGGAAAAAAAGCAACGGAAGGCTCGAAGCAATCAAGCAGATCCATACTAAATCACCCCTGGAGTTTGTAAAAAGTAAAACCGTTGTAAAGGATCCCTCAAAAGCAATCACAGAAGAACTTGTGGAACTGAGTTTATCCGGTGAACCAAGATTTATTCGAGAAGAAATCACCGCCCAAAAACATGGGCTAACCCGATCCAGCCTAAGGCATATTCTCCAGAGACTTGCGGGAGAAGGATTACTCTTACATATTCCGAGAAGGGGGTGGCAGGTAAAACCATTTAGGCAGGAAGACCTGCAAGCATTCATCGAAGTTCGTGAGGTTATGGAACTGAAAGCACTCGATCTAGCCTCAGAAAAACTACGCATTGAAGAGTCGAAAAAAAGACTTAAAAAGATAAGGGAAGGAAACCGGTTATCATCTGGGGGAAAGGTAACCATTGATAATTCACTTCACCAATTTCTTTTATCCTTAGCAGACAACCCCTACCTCAATGACTTCTTTGAACGCCATGGCAAATATTTCTCCATTCTTTTTGACTGGGAAGGAAATGACCAAAAGGCTGGAAAGGAAGCAATCTCTCAACACCATCAAATCATAGATGCTTTGCTCGAGGAAAATTGGGAGTTGGCCAAAAAACGGTTATCCATCCACTTACAAACCAACCACCCGGTGCTGAGCAATATGAACGACTTACAACCAAAAGGTTAAATGAAAAAACAGCTCTCATTTCTTTTCATCGTGCTAGCTTCTTCCTGTTTACTCGATGCAGTAAGCGGAGAGAAAAATAGCTCTCAATCAAGTGTTATAAACGGAACAGACTGGGTGGATACGGAGGGTCGTAGAATATCTGCTCACGAAGGAGAACTCGCACGATTCGATGATTATTTTTACTGGTATGGCAGCAGTTATAAAAATAACCCAAAAGGCAAGTTTCGCATGACTGCAGGGCCCGTGTGGAATGGGGTACAGGTCTATCGTTCGAAAGATTTGAAAAATTGGGAATACCGCGGGGTTTGCCTGCCCCGACCTGAAAGTGGGTTTGGAAAAGTGGGAGCAACCGGAAGATCCCATGTACTCTACAATCAAAAAACAAAGCAATATGTCATGTGGTATCGATGGTTTATTGCCATGCCAGCCTCTTTTCTAATGGTCGCTACTGCAGATAACCCGGAAGGCCCATTCACCCCCTTGGGCGCCCGTGAAGTCGGAACATCCACTGGGTTTGGATCAGATATGAATGTATTTAAGGACGAGGACGATAAAGCCTATCTTATTTACTGTGGCCACAACCAGCCAGACGCAGAGGGATGAGACTGGCGATATGCCATTCGTATTGACAGCCTAAGCGATGATTATTTGAGCAGCAAGCGCGAGGGTGTAATCGTCTTTGACCGGGGGAGAGAGGCTCCGGCGATCGCCAAGTACAAAGGTAAATACATAGCAGTCGCCTCGGGCGTGCACGGATGGTCGGCCACCGAAACCTCCTGTGCTACCGCAGACTCCCCTCTGGGAAATTGGAAGAACCAAGGCTACATCAGCGAAAACAAAACCTGGAATTCTCAGGTAAGCGACCTGATCTACTTAAAAGAATCGAACCAGGTAATGGCCCTGTGTGACCAGTGGTGGGTTCCTGACCGGGCAGACATAGATAAGTCACGCTATCTCTTTATAGCTCTTCGCTACACCTCAAGCACCGGCAAGGCAAAGATGGAGTACTTGGAAAAATGGAATCCTCTTGCTCACAACTGAGCTCGTGGGCAAATGAAAAATATCTAATGGGCGAGTTAAATTGATGAGGTTTGAAATTCAAATTCTTTTGGCCACTCTAATTCTATGGGTTTCCGGACAAAGCCTCTGGTCAGCAAATACTGAGACCCAAGAACAGCTCAATGCAGTTAGTGATATAAGTTACGACCGGGATATACGCCCTATTTTATCGGACCGTTGCTTTCATTGTCACGGTCCTGTCAAACATGATCAGAAAGCAGAATTGAGGCTGGATCAAACCGGTGGATCAGATGGTGCTTACCGGAGTGGAACCTGCACGGGTAATCCACGACCTACTGGCATAAAGGCCAGCAAAATCGAATCATGATTGAATATAAAATAGGCTTCCTGCCCCTTTACCTAAAGCTATACGACGATCTGTTTCCTGAAATGCGGGAAGGCATGGAAGCATTCTCAAAAACGATCCAGAAAGAATTAATTAAACAGGGAATTAAAATTAATCCCTCGTCCATCTGCAGAA
>JABGUO010000187.1 GCA_018646565.1 Opitutia bacterium
AGTCGTTACTCCTTCACTGGAAAGTGAATGGCAATTATTGGAGGCGTATGATCCTCCTTCAATCAGCACATTTAATTGGGAAATTACTCCGCCTGATTATCTGAAAATGGAAAAAATTTCTCATGAGGGCTTTGGTTATTTCCGAGCACCTGAGGGAAGTCGTATGACTTTGGACTTATCAGTTGAGAAAAAACCAGCAAATGTCGGTGTATTTATATCATCTGGTGAATTGGAGATTTCACTGGAGAGGGTAGGCGGGAACTCTTTTACCATGGATCATGTTTTGGAGACTGAATGGAAGGGGATCGTTTATCTCAAAGACTTGGACTTTCCACACCGTGATCCGGTCGTCTACGAAGAATTCCTATTTGCTCCAATTCCAGATGAACCTCCCGTTGTAGAAATAACAGAACCTGCAAAAGATTTACAGTTAGCATCTGATGCCAGCCTGCTATTAGAAGTTTATTCTTCTGACGATCACGGAGTGACCGATGTTCGAATTAATATTTCACATGCAGGAGAAAAAGAAGAGGAAACTATATTTGTGGGTCCTGTGGAAAAGGAGAAGACGATCTCCTATGTATTGGATCTGAACGAAATGGCGTTAGCGATTGGAGATGTCATAACCTACATGGCGCTGGCGATAGATAATAAAGAACCTGACGGTCAGATTGCCCGTTCTGAGATTTACTTTATTGAAATTCTTCCACCGGAGGGAAATTCCACAGAGTCAGATGCACAAATGGATGGGGAGCAGAAGGAAATACCGGTGCGGGATTTTATTAATCGAACTAAGAAAATCATTCGTTCTACCTACGATGCATTACTGGAAGATAAGTTTAAGAAAGAAAAACTTAGTCTTGCCATAGTGACTGATTCACTGAGCCTGAAAAATGATATGACCAAGGTCTTTGATGAGTTTGAGGGCCAATTTCCAATCGTGGATGGGATCGATCTTGGGGAACTTTTAAACGAAGCCACCTATCATATCGAGCAGACCGAGATCTATGCCGGTGATCAAATGTTGGATGAATCTTTAGAACCCTCTGAAAAAACTCTTCGAAAACTGGTTCAAATTTATGCGTTGATGCAGAAAATGCAGAAGCAAAAAGCGAAGGGAAAAGGAAAACCAAAAGAAAGCAAAGAGGAAAGTGCGGGAAAACCTGAAAAAGAGCAGGAGGAGTCTAGTAAAGACCCGGCAGAAGAGTTAAATGATCTTGCCAAGGACTTGGAGGAATTAAAAGATTTCAAAGAACGACAAAAAGAATTAAACCGTGAAATTGGCCGTGCTGCGGGCACGGGGAAGAAGGGCGAAGCGAATCAGGAGATAGCGCAGGGTCAGGAGGATTTAAGAAGAGATTTAGAAGGGCTCCGGGAGGAGTGGTATGAGAAGAGCGGTAGCCTTGGGAAAGTAGGTTCGCTTGACCGTGCGGGAGCAGAAATGAAAGATTCTGCCGGAGAGCTTCGTCGGGATTCTCCTCGTGATGCACAACCCCATGGCGACCTTGCTGCGGAGGCGTTGGGCAATGCAATTTCGGAGGTGGAATCTGCAATGTCTTCGTTGGCAGCCGGAATGGTGGATCAATTACAGGCACAAGCATCCGGTCTCGCCGGTAAGCAAAGGCAACTGGGTGAGGAAACCGAGAATGCAAAAGAGGGGCAGGGGGAGGATTTAAAAGGCGAACAGGAGGAGTTGAATGAACTTGCCAAGGAACTTTTAGATAAAATTGATCAGACGGCCCGTTCGATGGGGAATTTTAATGAGAATGCCACGGAAGATTTATTGCGTGGGGCAAGAGATTCGCGCGAGGGTGGAATCGAGCGTGCAGGCAAACGTGCCGCAAATTCTCTTCTTTACGAAGCTTTTCCTCAGGCCAAAAAGGAAGAGGATAAGGTGGCGGAAAACTTAGAGAAGTTAAATGACCAATTACAGGGCGTTGCTGACAAACTCAGAAATCTTGGAAATGGAGCTCTCCGTGAACTTGTAGAAAATTTACAGGAGACACAGAATGAATTACCCGGAATGAGTGGCGAAGAAATGAAGGAAAAAGCAGATGAGCTGGCAAGGTCAATCGGTTCCCTTCCGAATGCGGAACAAGATGAAAGGCTTCAAAATCTGACTCAGTTTTTTGAACAACTGGCAATCAGCGAGAATCCATCCCAATCGAGTTCAATGGCGTCGGCCGCAGTATCGAATGCCCTTGAATTAGTGGAGCAGTTTTTCTGGAAGCAGGCAGTTGAAAATCGTCTCCGGCGGAATCAAGAAACTACTTCTGCACCGAGTCGTTATAAAAAGCAGGTCGAGGAGTACTTCCGCAGAATAGCGGAGGGGGAATAAGTATGGGTTGGGATTGGCCCTTTTCTCCTTTTTTGTTCGGTATAATTGCCGTACTTTTCATTCTTATTTTGTCGTATCATTCGAGGGCAATGTTTGCGGTTACATTGCCTCGACTCGCTTGGAAATTATTACTCTTACGAATTTTCGCGGGTATTTTATTCTTCCTACTGCTTGCCCGACCTTATTTAATTACAGACGAGCCTAATCCAAAAGAATTTAAATTGCTCAGTTTGACTGATTTGTCGGGAAGTATGAATACGAAAGACGGATCTGAACAAAATACGCGTATTGAATTAATTCGACCTTTTCTTGAATCCACGGACTCCGGTTCTTGGTTGAGTCGAATGAAGTTAAGTTATGGAAAAGTGGAAAACCTTGGCTTTTCGAATGAAGTCCAAAGAATGAATCGCGATTCATGGGATGTTATAGAACTGGGAAAAAAGACTGCTTTAGGGGATGCATTATCAAATAGTTTACGAAATGAAAGGGGCGAACAATCGCTTGGCTCAGTAGTCGTTTTTTCGGATGGAAGAAATAATCTGGGTTTGCCCATTTTAGATGTGGCCAAGGAATTTCGTATCCAAGGCATTCCAATCAATGTGATCGGTGTAGGACAAGAGCAGCCCATTGGAGATGGATCGATTAAGTTTGCTGATCGCCGACCCAATGCGGTGGCCAAAGAAGAGTTACTTTTGACTGGAGAAGTGGAGAACAAATTCAAGGACTCGATCCAAACCAATGTTAAACTTACTTTAGATGGTAAGGTATTGGAGGAGATTGCTCTCAATTTACGGGGAGGTGAAAAAAGGAAAATAAACTTTTCTCCACTACTTCCCAAAAATGCAGGTCCTCAGCGTTATCGCGTCGTGATGAATGCCCCCCCGGGGGATGCCGATCCTTCTAATAATTCGGATTCACTTCTTGTGGTGGTAAAAGCACCGGAGCAATTTTCAACACTTTATATTTCCAATCGAATACAGCCTCTCTTTCCTTTTATCAAAAGGGTTCTTGTCAATGAAGATCGCTTTGATTTTCAAGCTCTTATTCGAATGAGTTCGACCGTATTTCATGCCTTTGGAGAACAACTCAATCCCGAATATTCAAATGACCCTTCTTTTTGGATGGATTATGATGCGATCCTTATGGATACTATGGTTCTGGAGGATTTGAACCAGACATTAGTGGATTCATTGAAGGATTTCGTCCAGAAGAAAGGAGGGGGATTACTCCTTTTTGGTCCCTTGGAAATTGCCCGTATTAAATTGGGAGGAATTGTTCCTGCCAAATCGGTTGAGCGAGTTTTTGCCAAGCAAAATCTTTCTTTAGTGACCTTGGAAGAACCCCTTTTTGGACCGGTCGATGAGGTGGATAAAATGAAACCATTCTTACCGAACCGACTCCCCGGCTTTTTTGTAAAAGAACAAAACTCGGCCGCTCGTGGAGTGGTTCTTTCCCGTGCCAATGGAAAACCGGTCTTAACCGTGCAGGCTTACGGTTCAGGCAAGGTTGGGTATTGGGGTTCGCCCAGTGATTGGAGGCGGTCGATGAATGATGAAGAGGGTGCTAAGGAATTTCGTGTATTTTGGCAGGCTTTGGTCCAGTGGCTTGGTACTGGGGGAGAGGATCGGCTGAAAACACAGGATTCAGAAAAACCATTTCTTCGTGGAACGGAGGCACCATTACAAGTGGAAGCACTGGGGGCCGATTTTGAGCCTTCTATGGATGCTATGGTGGAAGCCAGGATAGAG
Organism: Opitutia bacterium; assembly: GCA_018646565.1. Classification (GTDB taxonomy): domain Bacteria; phylum Verrucomicrobiota; class Verrucomicrobiia; order Opitutales; family Seribacteraceae; genus Seribacter. Next base: position 4,087 of record JABGUO010000187.1, read on the forward strand.
GGACCCGATGATTTTGAGCGGGTGATTCAACTCTACCCCGAGGGTTCTGTGGCAGGGAGGTATGCAGGTTCATTTCGGCCCGTTTTGGCGGGTGCTTATCAGGTGAAGTATACTTTAAAGTTTCCAGATGGAGAAAGTCTAGAGAGGGAAAACTTTCTTCGTGTTTCGGAGGCTGGGGAGGAAGCAATAGATGTATCTTTTGCCCGTCTTGATTTAGAAATGTTGGCCAAGTTGACTGGGGGACAATACCTTTCTGTGGATCAAATGAATAGTAATTGGGATCCTACATTTGCTGAAAATTTGCCTTCCGTTCGGAAGCGTCACAATTTGTCGAATGCGTGGATTGTATTTATTCTTCTTTTTCTACTTGCTGGAAGTGAGTGGATTATCAGGAGGCAATCGGGGTTAAGATGATTTTTCGAATATTTCTTTTCTCTTTTTTCGCCCTTCTTGTTAAACTGAATGCACAAGTTCCTATTTCTCTTAACGAAGTCACAGCAAACGCAGATAGCGATGTGGGGGA
>JABGUO010000019.1 GCA_018646565.1 Opitutia bacterium
CAAATTCTGTTCTATTTACCCTTAAACACAATCTAATTTAAAGAATTGTGAACAACTCCTTGGAATTAATCCCGAGTGAAACCAACTTTATTATACCGATTATTCTGGGCCAAGTAACACTTTGACCCTAAATAGAAGCAAAATCTATTTCTCACTATTAGCTTTGGGTAATCACGCAGTCAGTAATAGTACAAAACGAAATGATCCAATTTTTGTTCAATACTAGAAAAATTACTCCAAAGAGCTAATTTTTATAGAACGAAACCAAACGGGCTGACCATGATACTGAAGTCCGAAGTGTCCATTCTTCGGAAGATCCTTCAATGCAGTCTTAAACTTATTTTTCGAACCGTCTGGGTTTTTGTTGGGTTCTTTCCAGTCATCAATATTTACATCGATTACTTTTTTCCCATTCACTTTTGCCTGTATACTGGATCCCTTGCATGTCAGTTCCATCTTATTCCATTCCCCATCCGGCTTGCCAGCGGCAACTTTTGCTTCCTTTGCATCGTAGAGGGATCCGACGATGTGCTTACCACTGTAAAGCCCTGGAGAAGCAATCTGAATTTCAAATCCTCCCTGCACAGCATTCTTCGGGTCTGTACGGAAAAACAATCCACTGTTTGCATTTTCAGAAGTCTTATATTCCAGGGAAATTGTAAAGTCGCTAAACTTACCCTTTGACCAAATTATTCCACCCGGTGTTTTGGAGGGGGTAAGAATCCCATTGGTGAGAGTCCAGTTTTTATTCAGACTAATATGCTTGGGTGATAATAAATTCATTGCTTTGCCACCAAAGAGTGAAAAACTAGAGAAACTAAACAATAGAATGATTGGAAGAACGAGTAATTTTTGTTTTTTCATAAGTATTTTAGTAAATGTATAATCTAGTTAATTGTCTATAAACATATCAAACGCTATCCAAAATCATATTCCTCTTAGTTAGTCGATTGTTGAATTATAAATTCAATCAATTCTTTTGATTTAAAAAAATCGTCGACCACTTGGTGCCCCTTTCCCGGTACGACCTTTACTTCAGCTTCTCCGCCTAACTTAGTATACCGATTGATCACGATCTGAGTATTCTCTTCGAGTGGAACGATCCGGTCGGAATCTCCGTGCACCATATACAAAGGCACTTTTGCTCGCGCTAACGCTTCTAGTTGATGGATCGGGTTATGGAGATCAACCGTTTTTAAAAAGGTATCTTGATCTATTTCGAAATCGGCTAAAGTGGTACTTAAATTTCGTGTAATCGGCCAACTCCTTAAATTCAAAACCGGATAAATTCCTGCAAAGGCTTTTACCTTTTTTGGATTCTTGACCGCCCAACTTAGCATCATAAATCCACCTCGGCTTTGCCCAAGCAATATGGGTTGTTTTGAATATCCACGATCGACCATTTCCATATAAAAATTTGTAAAACGGTCCACGCTTTTAGGGGATCCACGCACTTCTCCCTGGTCACAGCCCGCAAAACTAATTGCCTTTTCAAGAAGTTTATCGATATACCAGCTGTGCGATGGATCGGGATGACGAGGTAAAGTCGGGGCAAACCACACCCATGGTTTATTTTGATTACTAGAATTAGCATCCAATACAAAACATTTTGAGGAACCAACCCAAAATTCCACTGGCTCATATTCGAGGCGGTGCCCATATGTAAGGAAAGAGGAAAAAGAAAGAACTAGTAGGCAAATTAATTTCATTATTTCACCCTCTTAGTTTTGAATCTTTTGATTCTTAAAGGTTTTCCAGTTTCCAGGCTCCCCCACTTCAACTCGATAAGTACCCATCTCAAAAACTTTAGGACGGTATGTACCCGTTGTCACTCGCCGAGCATAAACCAATTCACCTGATAGTTCTTTCCGCACACGAACAATAAAACTCTTCTCCTTCATTGCGACGGGAGCCAGATAACCGACCGGCTTCCTATTATATTGCTGGTCTACGGAAACTGTAATTGGCCAACCCTTATGAGTTTCATAACGGTCTATATCTGAACCCATATTTTCGTACACCGGCCAGCTTTCAATTGTGATTTTTTGTTGTTCCTTGTGAAATTTAACAATCCCATATCCAGAGGCGGTATTATTTAACTTATCAAGCATGCTTAAAGGACCATCTTTAATTTGATCAGGGTATTGCTTATCCACGCGATTTGCCGCAGCCCAGACATTGATC